>JAYVFX010000362.1:0-3683 GCA_043772795.1 Deltaproteobacteria bacterium | reverse complement strand
AAAAAGTCCAGCACGATGGGGTTCCAAACGTCTGGGGTCTCGAAATAGGGCGAGTGTCCACTCGCAGGAATCTTCACGAACTGTGCGTGCGGAATCTGGCGCGTCACCCGCTCCACTAGCCGTGGAGGAATTAGGATGTCGTCCTCTCCAGTCAAGAATAACGTGGGGATTCGCCATTCGACGATCGGAGCCGACGAATACGCGAGTTCGAGTTGTGCTCCGAGATTGGCGGGACGGCGGACATTCCATGCGGTGATCTGTTGATAGAGGAAGGCGCGGGCAGGTTCACGCTGCGGAAAATCTGGGGCGTAGGCACCTGCCCAAATCTGGCACGGATGCCAGGTCTTGATCGCGTTGATATGGACGTCGAGTTCCGGATCGCGAATCCCTCCGGTCGAGTTTGCCAGCACGAGGGCACTCACGCGTTCTGGCTGTTCTTGTGTGACACTGACAGCGGTCCAGCCACCCATCGACTGTCCTACGATTGCGCTCTTTTCAATGCCGAGGTGATCGAGCAACCCGATCAGATCCTGTCCGTAGGCTGCCGCACCGGGATCGTTCTCCACGTCGCGGGTATATCCATGTCCGCGATGGTCGAACGTAATACAGGTATACCTCTGGGCAAATGCCGAGACTTGCTGCCACCAACTCAGATGATTGCCCCCGCCAGGGTGCGCAAGGACCACCGCTGGTCCCTGTCCATGCACTTCGTAATACAGGTTGATGCCGTTCGTTTCGACAAAGGGCATACGTTTCTCACTCCTCATGAATTTTTATCGACCGGTGAGCGTGCGGCCTTTTTTCAGGGCCGGATCCATACGTGCGGGCATCGTCACGATGATCCGGAAGCCTTGTTCGATGCGTTGTTCGATCGTGTCAGGACTGGCGATCGTCGCACATGGAACGTTGAACTCTTTACAGGTCTTGAGAATCTGTTGCACCCCTTCCTCGACCCGCGGGTCACTCATATTGCCGCCGGTGCCCAGCTCGATCGACAGGTCACCCGAGCCTGCCCAAATCGCGCTGATCCCCTTCACGTTGCGCAGAATGTCGGGCAGGTTTTTCACGCCGTGGATTCCTTCCACAATCGGCATGAGGAAGAGTTCCCCCTGCGGATCCAGCGGCCACAGATCGGCGACCTGGTAATACTCTTGGAGGCTCAATCCCCAGTACCGTGGGGCAAGACGATACCACCATCCACGCTCGCCCACGGGCTCGGCGTCCGGAGCACCGAGGGCTTGCGGATAGCGGCTTGCCACCACCATCGCGTGGGCTTGTTCGACGGTATCCAAATGCGGCACGATTAACCCATAGATTCCCGTATCCAGGGCTTGCTTGATGATCCACTGATTCCGTTCGCGGGCATTAGGGGGGACCCGCACGAACGGGACGACATCGGGCTGCAGGCCACCCGTGGCAGCGATGCGCTTGCGATCAAGCAGGAATTGGAGCGAGAGCCGTAACCCCGGCAAGTGAAACCCTTCGTGCTCCATTTCAAAAATGACAAAATCGTATCCCATATCGGCAAACGCCATAGCCTCATCAATGTTGCCAGTCCACGCCATGCCGCCGCCAAACACCACTTTCCCCTGTTCCAAGAGTTCGATCACTTTGTTTAATCGTGCCATGCGGTTCCTCCTTTCCCAGTGAACGTACTACCACGTACGTTCTCCGTGACAAAGAGCAGACGGCCTTTCTTTTGACCTGTCTTTTTCTTCCACTCTCCGACTCTAAGGTGCGCGTCTCATGCCTTCCCGGGCTCTCGTCCGTGTGCTGTCGCCTGCCCGCGATGCCTGGTATGACGACAATATCGTCCCAGCTCGCGGGGCGTCTCGTGATAACGGAGGACACAATGACAGCACTCATCCATCCCGTTCGCTTTGGTTTTCAGACTCCGCAACAGCATGGCTCCTGGCAAGAAATGGTGGCCTTATGGCAAGAGCTCGACACGTTGGGGTTTGATAGTGCCTGGGTGTTTGACCACTTGCTGCCGATCTTTTCTGACCCCACCGGCCCCTGTCTGGAAGGGTGGACCGCGCTGTCGGCGCTGGCGATGGTGACCCACAACGTCCGGATCGGCGTGATGGTCACCGGCAACACCTATCGTCACCCAGCGGTGCTGGCCAAGATGGCGACGACGCTCGACATCATCAGTAAGGGGCGGTTGATCTTGGGGCTAGGTGCGGGGTGGTTTGCGTTAGAACACGAGACGTTTGGTATACCATTTCCATCAGTGACGGAACGCTTGCAGCGGTTAGACGAAGCCCTGACGGTGATCGGACGCTTATGGCGCGAGGACCGTGTCACGTTTGCCGGGCGCTACTACCAACTGAGCGAGGCCCGGTTAAATCCTCGACCGATCCAGCAGCCCCATCCACCGTTGTTGGTGGGGGCCAGCGGAGAGCAGGTGGCGTTACGCATCGTTGCGCAACATGCCGACATCTGGAACGCATTTGGTTCGCCAGAGGTCTTTCGCCACAAGATTGCAATACTGACTGAGCATTGTCACACGATTGGCCGGGACCCAGAGACGATTGAGAAGTCGGTCTTATTGCAGCTGACACTTACGGACGATGCCGAGGCAAAGCGTCGCGCTCTAGAGAATGAGAGCTGGGGTATGCTGGCAGGCACCTCGACCGAGATTCGTGAGCAGATCGAGCAATATGTGGCGGTCGGGGTCACGCACTTCGTGATTTCACTGGCCGCTCCTTACGACATGACAACACTGCGTCGTTTTGCGGCGGAAGTGATTCCGGCGTTTCGTTGATGAGTGAGAGTACTCCTGCTACTTTTTCCACCCGAGCTCTCTAATGGCTGTGGTTACGCATAAATCACCTCACACAAGGAGTATGTTCTATGTCTATACGTCCGAGTCGTCCCACCACGCTAGCCGAAGTCCGTAACCGTCAGGCGCATATGTTGACAAAAGAGGGATGGCGCCGCGCGCTCGTTTTCCAGCCCCAGCCAACAGACGTCATTATCACGCCCTACGCGAAGTCGGGCACCACGTGGGTACAGCAGATTGTCCAGAGCTTACGTACACGTGGGAATATGCAGTTTGACGAGATCACGGCTGTCATTCCGTGGATCGAAATGGCGTTCGATCTGGGCATGGATCCCGATCAGCCCCAGGTCGGATTCCCCCGCGCGTTCAAGAGCCATCTCCCGTGGGACCTTGTCCCTAAAGGCGCCCGCTATATCTACGTCATCCGCGACCCCAAGGATGTTGTCGTATCCATGTATCATTTCATGGAAGGGTGGTGGTTCGAGGCTGGGGCAATATCTCTTGCTACCTTTGCCCGCGAACAGTTTCTCCAGCCCCGTAGTCCTGCCGCTTATTGGGCGCATATCCGCTCCTGGTGGCCACATCGCGACGACCCAAACGTGTTATTTTTATGCTACGAAGACATGAAAAAAGAGCTGCTGGGTACCATCCAGCGTATTGCTACGTTCATTCACTGTAAGTTAGACAATGAATTACGGGACATTGTCGTGCGCCAATCGTCGCTGGAATTTATGCGCACTCATCAACGCCAGTTTGATGATCATCTGATCCGGGAGGCACGAGATGCGGCGTGTGGGCTGCCGCCTGGGCTGATGAAAATGAGCGATATTAGGACAGTTTTTCTGGTGTAAATGTGGCAGTTTTTGTTCCTCTGTTTCAACTTTTCTGGTCTACCAAG
>JAYVFX010000361.1:0-8168 GCA_043772795.1 Deltaproteobacteria bacterium | reverse complement strand
CCGCATGACGTCGCTGAACGGAATCTGCGCTTGTTTGCGGCTGAAGTCATGCCGAAGCTGCAACGGCAAGAACGGAAGACGGTTCCGGTCACTGCGAGTTCCCCTGAGACACAGCGACCAGCGAAGTAATCTGCCACCCACACCGCAACGCAGGAGGGGAGCCTGTCCAACGGTCCCCTCCTACTGCGAATGGAGGCAAGCCATGCGTGAAGTGTATGGAATCGGAGACTTTCGCTATGAGTATGTCGATGGCTGGGGCAAGCTGCCTGCAGGCGTGACCTTTCACGAATGCCCCGGTGTGGCGGTTGACGCGCAGGACAATGTCTATGTGCTCACTCGCGGGCAGCACCCGATCATGGTTTTCGACCGCGCGGGAACCTACCTGCGCTCCTTCGGCCAAGGATACTTTAGCGACCGCACTCACGGTTTGTATATCGCACATGATAGTTCCCTGTTGGTCGCGGACGATGGCATTCATACGATCCAGAAGTTCACCACCAACGGTGATCAGCTCCTGGAAATCGGCAGACGGAACGCTCCGGCGAAAAAATGGAGTGGCGAACCGTTTAACCGACCAACCTCCGCCGCAATCATGCCGCGTAATGGCGACGTCTACGTGTCCGATGGCTATGGCAACTCTCGGATTCACGTGTATACGGGGGCAGGCGAGTACAAGTTTTCCTGGGGACACCCTGGTATTGATGCCGGGCAATTCATCCGACCACACAACATCGCCATTGACGACCACGACCACGTCTATGTCGTCGACCGCGAGGCGCACCGTATCCAGATCTTTGATCCTCAGGGAACCTTCATCACCATGTGGAACAATATCCATCGGCCTGATGCCATGGTGCTGTGGAGAGAGCATATCTACGTGGGCGAACTCAACGGCATGGGAGGCGTGGATGACGCCCCAGGTCTGGGCCACCGGGTCTCGATCTATGATCTGAAGGGCAACATGGTCTGTCGCTTCGGTGCCGAAGAAGAAGGCGAAGGGCCGGGGCAATTCATTGCTCCGCACGGCATTGCGGTGGATTCCCATGGCGACATTTACGTGGCGGAAGTTTCCTACAGCATCCGCGGACGCACCCTTGAGCCACCACAGGAGTTGCAGAGCATTTCGAAGTATCGGCGTGTGTCATAAACCGTTTGTTCGAAGCAGAGCTGTATCGGCTACACGGGTGGGTGTTCTCTAAAATATCGCCAACGGATTCACCGGCGAGGCAGTACCGCGAATGAGGACCAGTGGAGCAATGGTACACATGAACGTCCAGCGTGAACGCGCCGCACAAGCAGTGGCCACATCATCGAGATTACAATTATCAATAAGATGAACGCCCATAGTGACGATAGCCACGGTGTGAATCGGCATCGTGACTTTGGGAAAGCCGCTGGGGATTACATCACTCACTCCATCACAGCCCAGTATAGCGACCTTGCGGTCATGGAGCCACGGTAAACAGGCAGCACCTAAGCCAGCTAACCCTTCTTTGAACGAATTCCACGGTCCTTTTGCTTTTTGCCGCACGTGGCGTCCAGTGCGGACAAAGAGGAGGTCGCCTTCTTCCACGCGAAAGTTGCCCGCCTTCTCTGCGGCTTCGAGGTCGGCAGGAGCAATCGCCTCTCCCGGTTCCAACCACTCACGGCCCAGCACGCGGGGCGCATCGATCAGCACGCCGCGCGAGACAATCCCATCTTTGAGTGCGTCGATGGCACCGTTTCGCGCGCCTTGGCTAGTCACGTCACTCGCAGGGTACCCGTTATACATTTTCCCTTGGTTGAACACGTGACACAGGGCATCGATATGGGTATTCGCCAACCCGTGCGGTGAGATAGCAAAATAGTCGGCACTGTATGGCGCATCGACCAACCCGCCGCTCTCACCGCGCGCACCGGTTTGGACCATCAAATGCGTGACCGGCGTGGGATTATCCGGTGCGGGGCGTGTTGCTAACGGCAGCGAGAGTGACACCGACTGTCCATCACGCACTTCGGCTCCAGCACGCCGACGCTTCTCTGCGGTAATATAGTTTAGCGTGCCCAGTTGATCGGTGGGTCCCCACTTGCCCCAGTTACTGAGCGATGTGAAATAGCCACGCACCTGTTCTTCCGTCATATCAGTATTCGCTGCCATGATATTCCTCCTGTTGTGGTCACACTTGAGACACAGTCTCCACTCTTCGGTCGCGTCAAAGGGGAATGTCAGACGACCTCAGATCTCGACCCATCGCTGGTCTGTCACCGATTGCACGAGGGCGTCGAGCACTTCTTGTGATTTCACGCCTTCCTCAAAGCTCGGTGCGACCGGCTGTCCCGTACGAATAGCTTGAGCGAACCGTTGCGTCAGGTGGGCAAACAAGAAGTTATCCACCTTTGCTCCCGTGGTCAACCAGCAGGCCGTGCCGCTTCGCCATGCACCCGCAGAAGCTCACGAACCATTTCAGGAGTCCGCGACCGCCCCATGCCGCATTCGGTCGCAATGCCAAAATCGCTTACCGTTTTGCGAGCGGCCTGCATCCGACGTCGTGTCCCTTCGGCGCCGTCTGTGGCGTGGACGAGCCCGAGATAGAGTTCGGTATGCTTGCCTCGGGTGAGCTTGGCGAGCGGAGCAAAATAGGCCTCATCGTCACGCCCAATCGGTACTGGCACGTGAATCCAGGTGAGCGGGCGCGCACTGTTCTGCGTAAACAGATTGGCCAGCTCCACCATCTTGCCGGTATCAAGGGGCTCGACAAAATGTTTGGCTTCGAAGTCGCCGTAGCATAGGTGGATGCCCATCTCGACCTCTAGAGGCACGGCGGCGCTGAGGCGGGCAAACTGCCGGGCAAACATCTCAGACATCCCAGGAAATGACGGCATCATCGGAAAGCGGCCATCCCAATTGAGCATCTCGATGCAAATATCCCACTGAATGGCCAGATCATGGTGAAGAATGGCCGCACACAGTCGGTCGACCTCACGCAGCATCGCTCGCTCATACGCCGGGAGCACGCGTCCACTATCCTGGGCCACGACAAAACTGCCGATCACCGCCCACGGCGTCGGCAAACAAACCTGAAACCGGGTGGTCGCAGGCAAGAGACCCTTGGCGCGTGCCGCAAAAGTCTTGGTAGGATGTGCGTGCTTCCCGCACATAGCCCAGTTCGCTGAAGCGAATGTCCGCGTCTGTCACTCCCTCCTTGAGGCGCAACTGACAGAGGCCAATGCCAGGCATCGCCGTATCGCCAATGATGTCGAGAAAGGCCGTGGCGCGCAGAAGCGGATATTGATAGCTGACCCAGAGCCGCCGGCTGCCGATTTCGCCGTCTGGGCAGCGTTTGAGATACGCCCCAATCGTTTCCCCAACGATTGAGAACACCTGGTCTACCGACTCCAGTCCGATACTCCCTACTAGATGCACATGCGTGGTCACCGGTGGGCCTCCTTTCTGTGGCTCATTTTCCTTTCGTGCTACTGTCAACGCTAACAAGCAGCACGTGAACCACTTGCTCTGCTTTTCTATCAAGCACGCTCGTTCTTTTATACGTGTTGCGCACGCTCCACGATCGAGGCTGAACGCTTGACGACCTCCAGTCCCTTGCCGTCGGCATCGTCTTGCCGTGTTTGCTGTGAGTACACAACGATACGCTGGGCACCTGCATCACGGTAGCGTTTGAGGTCATTGACCGACACCGTCCCGTTACGCGGATCAATAATGGCGGTGACGTGTAAGGCATCGGCATCTCGCCCTGCTTCTCTGGTCAGGGTCCTCAGCATCGCCCTGTCTTTGGCAAATGCCTCTGGACCCGATACGAACGGATACCATCCGTCATACGTGCGGGACACGCGCTGCAGCACCTTCGGGCCAAGACCACCGAGCAGTATGGGTGGTCCTTGCTTTTGGATCGGCTTGGGCTCGCAGCGCACCGCTGGAAAACGAATCAACTCGCCTTCGTAGCTGGCAGCGGGTTGTGTCCACAGCACACGCATGGCCTCGACCGTCTCCCGTAAGCGTTTCCAGCGCTGACGAAACGCGGTACCCATCACTTCGGTTTCTTCTTTGAGCCAGCCTGCACCCACTCCGAGAATCACGCGCCCGCGCGAAAACAGATCAAGACTCGCAACCACTTTCGCGGTCATCAGCGGATCGCGTTCCGGTAGGAGACATACGCCTGTTCCGAGCTTGATCGTCTTAGTCACAGTTGCGGCAACCGTTAACGCGATAAACGGGTCTGCCCACTGCATGTAGTGTTCTGGCATCTGGCCATCGGACGAGGCCGGAAAGGGAATGCTGCGCTGCACCGGGATCACTGGATGTTCGGGAATCCACAGCGAGTCGTAGCCCAGGTTTTCTACCAATCGTGCGACCTCAGCTAGATCCGCACTACTGGCGGTCACCGTCGTCGAGATGCCGATCTTCATGGTGCCCCTCCTCACAGGCGAGCCTCCAGCTCCAACTGGAAGGGACACTCACCCGCACGTGTTGATTCGCACGGTCCTTGTCATACTGTCAAGCGTCCGGTGAAAAGCGAAATCCGTCAGATCGGTACCCAAGAGGTCTTGGCGATCTACGATGAGTATGACAGGCTGGATCAGCGTCGATGTCACAGCTGAGCAAGGAGTGGGCAATGATACGCAGCAGTAGTGGAGATTCAACATGGGTCAGGCAAACTGCCGGTGATGCCAGACACCGCACGTGCTGTGGCAAGAGGCGATGTTTCCTCCTCATGAACGGGTGAGGGGAAATACAAGTGAGTCACGTCCATTCACGGTAGCTGGAGGGAGCTATGGCACAACCACGATTGAATAAAAGGCGTGCAGCAGATCCTCAAGACCTGTAAAGAGTGTAACGTCCCCTGCGCGACCATCGCCAGTCCTGACACGATCGAGCAGCGCATTGAGCAAGAGTTCCGTATTATTGTGACCATGCCTGCACGGGTTGATCGCACCTTGGAAATCGGCAAACGTCGCGCAGGACGCTAACGGTCGTGCGATGTAGGCAGTTGCCTTTGCTGAAGATGCCAGTCTTCACTCTCGGTTATCATGCAGGAAGGAACACGGAGGAAGCATGAGTCTGGACAACGCGACGTTCCTGTATTCGTGTACAGCAGCAGGTATGACGCCGAGCACCCGCCGCCGACCCGAAAACGTGAGGGCCGTAGCCCACTGACGGTCGATATCCACTGCCATATCGCCACGCCCGAGTGCCAGCCGCTGGTGCGCGATATCTTTACCCCCGACAAAGAGCCGTTCACGCGCTTCTCGACACCGGAGACCCAGGACCTTAATCAGCGCATGTTTACCAGTGTCGCACCCAAACTGACCTCACCGGAAGAGCGCCTCACAGATATGGACGCGATGGGCATCGATATACAGGTCATCTCACCGTCGCCCACGCAATACTATTACTGGACTGACGGGGAGTTAGGCCTACAATTAGCACAGCTGCAGAACAATCGCGTGGCAGAAATTGTTCAGACTTATCCCACGCGCTTTGCCGGCATGGGTACAGTGCCGCTGCAAGACATTGACCGTGCGGTGCAGGAGCTGGAGCGATGTACGCGTGAACTCGGTCTCCGTGCGATCGAGATCTCCAGTAACGTCAATGGCATCGACTACGACGATCCACGTTTTGCTCCGTTCCTTACCAAGGCCGAGGAGCTCGGCGTGTTACTCTTTATGCATCCCATTGGCTTTACCGATGGGGCACGGTTACGTGAGTATTACCTCACCAACACGATCGGACAGCCGCTGGAGTCAACGGTCGCGGTCTCGCGTATGATTTTCGGCGGCGTGCTTGAGCGTCACCCTCGGCTTAAATTCTGCGTGGCACACGGTGGCGGTTATCTGCCATATTACGCTGGCCGCATGGATCATGCGTATACCGTGCGACCCGAGTGTCAACGTGCGATCTCACGGCCACCAAGCTCGTATTTGCGCCAGCTCTACTACGACAGTGTGATTTACACTGAGACGACACTCGCCGCTTTGATCGCCACGGTGGGCAGCGATCACGTCATGCTAGGCACTGACTACCCATTCGACATGGGAGAACGTGATCCCGTCGGCTTGATCACTCGGACACGCGGAATGACACGCGCAGAGAAGGAGCGTGTGTGGGGTGGCAATGCAGCACATCTTCTCGGACTGCAGTAAGTGGATGAATACCCCAAGGAAACACTCATGGCACGCACCAGTAACTATGCGTTACACTTATTGACGTCGGTGAAAGCCGTGGCCGAAAGGTCGCTGCAGCCGAAGGCACGACGCTCAACCAATATTAGCGTGGCAATCGCAGAAAAGCTCGCAGCACTGCAGACGGCGCGGTTCTTTCAGGAACAGGAACGTACGGCCCGCGCCGACCTTACTGCGTTCGACCGCCTGTGAGCCCGTGCTGGCGGCGAACCACCACGACCCGGCGATAAAATTGATGTTGACACGCGTCACACCTTGCGCACGCACACGTCGCCCCCATCACGATCACACCAACCAGGACGCTAACAACGCCAGAAGAACGTTACGGTGAGCAACTGAGAAGTAGAGAAAGATAATACACTCATAGTGAGACCTAGTTCGCATAAGGGGAGGTGTATGTGAAGTGTTGGACACCCGGACATTAGCCAACGCTCCGAGTCTCGTTTCCATTCCTCACTGTTGGACATCACCGCAGCATGAATAACTAAGAGTGAATCTCTTGTCTTCATGAAGTACGGCACATTTAACATAAGCGACCTTAGCAGACCTTACGCTCACAGAGAGTTATCATCGATTTGCGCAATAATTTCCCCCCTCTTGCTTCCAGAAACGATCTACACGTGACGCTCGTCCTTAATAGAAAACGTCCGGAGAAGAACACCCTTGGAGCGGCAGTTCTCCTCCACCTTGTCCGGACATTCTTAGGGGGTAAGTTGCCAACGATAACTGGCATTGAGGCACAGGATGGATTCTGGCCCCCAGGTCAGTTCTGAGCCATCGGTAAACACCGCTTTGCCGTACAACGTAAGAGTCCCTCCAGGTTGATAGCCTGAGGCGGTTCCCCACGGCGACACGGTCCCCACGCGAACCCCATTCACGTAGGCTCTCACTCGCAGTGGGGTCCAGTTGTCAAAACTAATATAACAATCGCCTGCCGCACGGCCTTTTTCTCCGCCTTTCTCTGGCGGTGCCGCTGGCTGGGCTTGAGGATCTGGGTTGTTTGTCTCGGTATCGTCTTTGATATTTTCATCCGTCCCTGTTCCTCCGCGCCCCTTTTGAGCTGTAGCTTTACTCCCCAATTGTTTTCTGTTGGCAGCTTTTTCCCCTTTCTCTGCCGCCGCTGCCGTAGTCACGAAAATGAATCCACACACCAACGCCACACTGACTATCACTGCTACATATGATTTCCGCATACGCTTCTTCTCCTCTTCTTATCCTCTAGTACATATCGTTCCCGCAGTTCCGCTTTCCCTCATTCATCGGCGGAGCGCGTGAACACAACCTGTTCTGTACGTTCATCTATTCCTCTCTATTACCTCAATTGGTCATTTCGCTTGACTCCGGAGGACAAGGCGTTCAATTGGCCAGTCGGCGGTTGTGGCGACCCGCTGTGCGCCACGCTCACCTGTAGTGATGTCACCGAGCAGGCGCGCCAAGGGTGTTTCTCCGTCTCGACGGGTTTGTCCTCGCGCGGTAATGACCCCTTTGCTATCCAGAACATCAGGATCTGGAATGGCCTCTTTGCTAGTCAGCAAAATGTAGGTATCCAAACCAAACGGTGTGCCGATTTTGATGGTCGTCCCCAGTGCAATCTCCTTTGGGGGTTGTCCCAACGCTTCTTTATACGGAAAGCGGTTTTCCACAGTCCCGTAGCCGCTAGGCGGAAACAAGAGGGTACTGGCTCCATGACTATCGAGAACAAACACGTAGACATAGCGCTGCTCAACTCCACGCTGCAGAGCCTCAGTCTCCGCGTGCAGCATCAACTCGAACTCATCGTCCTGGGCTATCGTTCCAGAAGTAACCACACTGCCGGTCTGCTTCTGCTTGAATGCAAGGGAGTACGGAAAGCGTCCCTGGTCGGGTGGTGTGTCGAGTTGCAGCCATGCCCGGACCTGGCCAAGCCTCTTGGCATGGTTGATCAACTGGTTCACTGTGCGTCGTTGCTCCTCAGCAGATCCGCCCAGCAGTAGCCAATCGCTCCGCACTGG
>JAYVFX010000360.1:0-10774 GCA_043772795.1 Deltaproteobacteria bacterium | reverse complement strand
GGGAGAATGTACACCGGTTCCAGCTTGACGGGGACCGCCTCGAGAAACGGGGGAATCTGTCTCAGTGCCTCCGGGAGGCCCGGCGGTTTACGTCCGCTTGGATCGGTATGGACGAAGACATTAACAACTAATGTGCGTCCTCCCTCGCTGCCTATGCCCATCACACCGGGAATGGCCCGCAACGCGTCTTCATGACGGGCCAGAAGTGCAGTTTGTTGTTCTGGTGAGAGCAGGGGGGCTTCGAGAGTATCTGCGCTGGGGGGGACAGCGGCGAGCGCTTGTGGCAGGCCGTGCGAATGAGGGAGTGACTCTGCGGGATCAGTAGTTATCACATCATGTGATCGGGGGGGGGGGGTAAATACAGCACTCCCAGTGTAGCGACGCAGGCGATGCCCAGCAGCACCGCGCTACGGATCGCACCGGGGGATTGGTTCCAGGACCAGCGTGTCATGCGGCTCCTCCTTTTCGTCTCGCCACGGTGAGCTGTACTACAAGTGAGGAGGCGTTGTCAATTCTTTCATTCTGCTGGGAAGCGGTCGTGTTAGGCTTCGTGCCCACGAAGCCCAACCTACGGAACTGCTCAGCCCTTTTCGTCCCGTAGGGACGGTTGATGGTAGGCAGGTCGTTTACGGCCTGTATCTGATAGCGCAGCATTCATCGCGTCGCGGCGCGACGCGATGGGTGTGGCGGTTCCGCCCAACCGGCCTTGAAAGACCGGCCTACATTCGTTCGCCGCTCTGCGGCTGAGGAATTACTTCAAAAATTCTCTTGTATTTTTGCATTGGCCTTGATCTTCCTTCCCTCAAGCAGTATTCCCACCAGTATTGTGATTGTCGAAGTCAACAGCTCCTTACTATCCCCTCTTTATCTTGTCTCTGCGCAAGAGATGCGTGAGTTAGATAGGTTAACGATCGAGAAATACGGAACACCGGGCCACGTCTTGATGGAACGTGCAGGAGCAGGTGCGACAACTGTCTTGCTCAAGGCGTTTCCTCACGTCAAAACTGCCCCTGTCCTGGTGTGTGCGGGCAAAGGCAACAATGGTGGCGATGGGTTCGTGATCGCGCGCTTACTGAAAAAAGCCGGCGTTGCCTGCGAAGTGATGCTGACGGCGACACAGAAAGAAGTGAAGGGTGATGCCCTACGCAATCTGAAGGCCTTTGCGCGTCTGTGTGGGCGGATCAGTGAAATCACAACCACAGAACAACTTGCGGAGGTGCGTAAGAAAATCGGTGACTATGGGCTCATTGTTGATGCGCTGCTTGGTACTGGATTGAGTGCCCCGGTGCGCGGACTTATGGCCGAGCTGATCGACTTGATTAACGCGAGCGGTGTACCGGTGGTGGCGGTCGATACTCCTTCTGGTCTTGATACTGATCGTGGTGTGCCGCTCGGCACGGCGATCCGAGCATCTCTCACTGTGACATTTGGTTATCCCAAACTTGGTCTGCTCCAGCCTTCTGCAACGGCAGAGGTTGGTCGCGTGGTGGTTGTGGATATCGGCGTTGCGTCTGAAGCGCTAGCAACCGTCAACCCACAGACGATACTACTGACCCAACAGTCGGTTGGAACATTGATCCGTTCGCGTACACTAGACGCACACAAAGGCGACTTTGGGCATCTGCTCGTCTTAGCCGGCGCGCGGGGGAAGAGTGGGGCAGCGTTACTCAGTGGTGGCGCAGCCTTACGCACTGGCACTGGCTTAGTCACCTTAGCTGGGCCGAGTTCACTGAATACGATCTTTTCCTCTGTGCTCATTGAAGCGATGACTATCCCTATGCCTGAGCGACAGGATGGGAGTCTCGCACTCGACGAGATCGCTGTTACTGAAGCGGTACGTGGCAAAAGTGCGATTGCTTTCGGGCCTGGGATTGGTGTCTCGACCGCTACGATTGGCCTGACTCGGTGGTTGCTGCTGAATAGTACCCTTCCGCTCGTTATTGATGCTGACGGCCTCAATTGTTTGGCGAGTGATCTTGCTCCTCTTCGAGATGCGCGTGTTCCAGTTATTCTGACTCCTCATCCTGGTGAGATGGCGCGCCTTGCTAAGACAACCAACGCGGATGTACAGTCCCAACGGTTGGCAGTGGCACGAGCCTTTGCCACCCAACACCGTTGTTTTCTCGTACTCAAAGGGTCACGAACAGTGATTGCCGCGCCTGATGGAAAAGTGTGGGTCAATCCTACAGGAAACCCTGGCCTGGCGAGTGGTGGCATGGGGGATGTCCTGACCGGCATCATTGGCGGCCTGCTCGCGCAAGGATACGCGCCTGAGCATGCCTGTCAGCTTGGGGTGTTCCTACACGGCGCGGTAGGCGATAGGGCCGCAGCCGAAAAAGGGCAGATCGGGATACTAGCGCGGGATCTGATTGAGCAGTTGCCGCACGGATTACAGCGCTTACGTCAGGGAGTCGAACCGGCTACAGTGCCACAGCATGCCCTATGAAGTAACCGCAACTTCCGTCGAGGAAACCAAAGCCTTTGCCGTGCGTCTCGCGCGCCTCCTGACTCCAGGGACTGTCATTGGCCTCGAAGGAGATCTGGGGGCCGGGAAAACCTGTTTTGTCAAAGGGCTTGCCATCGGACTCGGCATTGATGAAGACGAAGTCTATAGCCCGACCTTTACTCTGATTGCTGAACATTATAAGGGAAGCCTCCCCCTCTACCACATCGACCTTTATCGCTTAGAAAGTGGCGAGGTCGAGGGGCTTGGGCTCGAAGAGTATCTCTTCGGACCAGGCGTGACAGTGATCGAGTGGTTCGGGTTTTTACCGGTCGATATGGTGACAGATTATCTGCTCCTCTCACTGACTATTACCGGAGAAGAACAGCGAGTATTGACGTTGACTCCTCAGGGAAGGAGATACGAGCATATGCTCCAACAGCTACTGACAGAACAATCTGTGGCAGGTAAGGTGTAAGAAAATGTCGGGGGTGGTATACATGCCGCCCCGTTCGGTCTCAGGGTCATTCTATGCTGGTGGTACAAAAATACGGTGGAACATCAGTCGGATCGGTAGAACGGATCAAAGGTGTTGCCAAACGCGTTGCGGCGACGCGCGCTGCTGGACATCAAGTCGCGGTTGTCGTTTCCGCTATGAGCGGTGAAACGAACCGCCTCCTGGCGTTGGCGAAGGAAGTGACGGCCCGGCCCGATGAGCGCGAAAGCGACGTGTTAGTCTCTACTGGTGAACAAGTGACAGTGGCACTGCTCGCGATGGCGCTCAAGGATATGGGAATCCCCGCCTTCTCGTTGTTAGGACATCAGGTGCATATTGAAACTGACAGTGCGTTTGGGCGGGCACGGATCCAGCAGATCAAGACCGACCGGCTTTTATCGGGCCTGCAACAAGGGCAGGTTGTCGTTATTGCCGGGTTTCAGGGAGTTGATGAAAAGGACAACATTACCACCCTTGGTCGTGGGGGGTCGGATACCACCGCGGTAGCGATTGCGGCGGCGACCAAAGCCGACGTCTGTGAAATCTATACTGATGTCGATGGCGTCTACAGTGCTGATCCGCGCATCTGTTCTCAGGCGCGGAAGCTCCAGCGTATCTCGTATGACGAGATGTTGGAACTCGCGAGCCTTGGAGCCAAGGTATTACAGATTCGGTCAGTTGAGTTTGCCAAGCGATACCAAGTGCCAGTGCATGTCCGGTCGAGTTTCTCGCCGGATGAAGGAACGTGGCTAGTGAAAGAGGAGCTGAGCATGGAAACGGTAACGGTTTCAGGAGTCACCTCAGATCTCGATCAAGCAAAAATTACCCTCCTGCATGTGCCAGATCGGCCGGGGTTAGCGGCCAAGGTGTTTGGTTCCATTGCTGAGGAGAATATTGTTGTTGACATGATTATCCAGAACGGCAGTGCTGATGGGTCAACCGATATGACCTTCACAGTTCCCAAAGGGGATGCTCCGAAAGCCGTCGCCCGCATGAAGGAGATCATGCCGGAGATCGGAGCACAGGGAGTGAATTTTGACCCGGATGTTGCGAAAGTGTCGATCGTCGGGCTTGGGATGCGAAGTCATGCCGGCGTTGCCGCGCAGATGTTTCAACTGCTTGCGCGCGAGGGCATCAATATTCAGATGATTTCAACTTCAGAAATTAAGATCTCTGTCGTCGTGGCCGCAAAGTATACCGAACTGGCTGTACGGGTACTGCACGATGCCTTTATTCCCAACGCCAAATGAGGTGGCTATGAAACGGATTTCACTTTATGACACAACGTTGAGAGACGGCTGCCAATCGGAAGACGTCTCTTTCACGCTCAATGATAAACTGCGGGTTGCCGAAAAACTCGACGCCTTTGGTATTGATGTTATCGAGGGTGGGTGGCCAGGTTCCAATCCTCGCGATGAAGAGTTTTTTCATGCAGTCAAAAAGCTCCACCTGCGACACGCCAAGATCGCCGCCTTCGGTTCAACGCGGCGAGCAAATATTGCGGCGGCAGATGACCTCAATATTCGTTTACTCCTGAAAGCCGACACGCCAATCGTGACGATTGTGGGAAAAACCTGGGACCTCCACGTTCGTGATGATCTGCGCATTTCCAAAAAGGCCAATCTCGAAGTGATTGGGGATTCCATTGCCTATCTCAAGAAGCGTGTCGATCGGGTGTTCTTTGATGCTGAGCATTTTTTCGATGGCTACAGCGCCAATCCAGAGTATGCCCTTGAATGTTTGACGACCGCTGCGCAAGCAGGAGCGGATATTCTGGTTCTGTGCGATACGCGCGGTGGACGCATGCCCCACGAGGTTGTTGCTGGTATCCAAGCGACGGCGTTGGCAGTTTCGACTCCGCTCGGCATTCATTGCCATAACGATTGTGAGATGGCCGTGGCGAATTCGCTTGCTGCGGTGAGTGCTGGTGTTGTGCAAGTGCAGGGAACCATCAATGGGTTTGGCGAACGTTGTGGAAACGCCAATCTCTGTTCGCTTGCCCCCAATTTACAAATCAAGCTTGGCTATCAGTGTGTGAGTGCTACGCAACTCCAGACACTCGCCGAACTGTCACGCTTTGTGTATGAACTCGCCAACGTCGAGCCGAGCAAACGCCAGGCCTACGTTGGGGCGAGTGCCTTCGCACACAAAGGCGGACTGCATGTGGCTGCGGTGCAAAAAAACCGCGAGACCTACGAACACATTGACTCCGAGGTCGTTGGCAATCATCAGCGCGTGTTGGTGTCGGATCTCTCCGGTCGCAGCAACGTCGTCTATAAGGCCAAACAGTTTGGCTTAGATGTCGATAATGCCGATCCCGCAGTGAAAACCATCCTTGATGAAGTCAAACGTTTGGAACACATCGGCTTTCAGTACGAAGGGGCGGAAGGATCGTTTGAGCTGCTCATGCAAAAGGCACTGAATGGCCAGGTCCGTCATTTCCGCTTGATCGGCTTTCGGGTCATAGATGAGAAACGGAAAGAGGACGAACAACCAATCTCGGAAGCGACAATTATGGTGGAAGGGCCGGATGGTGCGGTGGAACATACCGCGGCACAAGGCAATGGTCCGGTAAACGCGCTGGACCAGGCTCTTCGCAAGGCGCTGACGAAGTTCTACCCCCAATTGGAAAAAGTCGCTCTGCACGACTATAAGGTCCGGGTCTTGGGCGATGGGAAGGGAACAGGTTCACTGGTTCGGGTGCTCATTGAATCTGGTGATGAGACTGATCGGTGGGGAACCGTCGGTGTATCCCCTAATGTGATAGAGGCGAGTTGGCAAGCATTGGTCGATAGTATCGAGTACAAATTGTATAAAGATGAGAAGGCGAAGGGAACACTTATACCGTTCAGTGATCGTTCCTCAGCCTCTGGACATACGAAAGTGTGAGAAACGGTTTATATAGACTCTCAGACTCCTAGACACTCAGACTCGTTTTGCTGAAAGTATTTATGTTTTGGCAAGAAGTTCGTGAAGACATCCGATCGGTTTTTGAACGTGACCCCGCGGCGCGCTCTACTTGGGAGATCGTGCTTGCGTATCCAGGGTTTCATGCTGTCCTCTGTCACCGGCTTTCGCACTGGCTCTGGGGACGCGAGCTCACGACGCTCGCGCGTGTCGTCAGTCACATCGCGCGGTTTCTCACTGGGATCGAAATTCATCCTGGTGCGCGCATTGGTCGCCGTGTCTTTATCGATCACGGTATGGGCGTCGTGATCGGAGAAACCGCAGAAGTCGGCGATGATGTGATCCTCTATCAAGGGGTATCGCTTGCGGGAACGAGTACTGAACGCGGCAAACGCCATCCGACTATTGAAGATTGGGTATTGGTGGGCGCTGGAGCAAAAGTACTCGGACCGATCACCATCGGGCGTCACAGCCGGATAGGTGCCGGTTCGGTCGTTGTGCAGTCGGTGCCCGCGCACTCTACCGTCGTTGGTATTCCAGGAAAAGTTGTCAAAGAAGGTGGCCGACACCAACCCTCGGGGAAACCGGTTATTGATCTTGATCACGCTGACCTTCCTGATCCGGTATCCCGCGCGCTGTCAACAATACTCGACCATGTGGGGAAGTTGGAGCAACGGTTAGAAGAGATGACTTCTCGCCAAAGGTCTCTGGAGAACCGCTTTGCCGAAGGGGACGAAGAATTTCAGCGGGCACGGACACTGCTGAAGAATGGATCGCAGACCCCAGAGCCCTAACCAGCTGTTTCGTTTCTTGACAAATCCCTCGAACGCCTTGACAATAGACTTTCTCGGTCGTTGCATGAACTTCATAGTAGCTACGGGTGAAGACATGACGAACGCTTACTGAGGAGGGTGTGGTTGTGGGATGGTGGCGGATTGGAATACGACTGGGGGTTCTCCTTTGCTTCTGTACGGCGCTTGCTGCATGCTCTTCCCAGCGCGCACGCCCACGGCCTGCGCAGAAAGCTCTTTCCCTTGCTAAAGAAAAACGTGCGAATCAAAAGGGGCAGCCTGGCCGGCGCGACGACGACGATGCGCGCAATTTTCCACGGGAGGGAAAGTACGGGCTGGCATGGCCGGTCGAGGGAAGAATTACGTCACCGTTCGGACCGCGCGGTGGGAGTTTCCACGATGGCCTCGATATTTCCGCACCGCTAGGAACCCCGATTTTGGCAGCCGCAAGTGGTGAAGTCATCTATAATGGTGCTCTTCGTGGCTATGGCAATATCGTGATCTTACGACACCGGGATGGTTACGCGACGGTCTATGCCCACACGCAGAAGAATCTGGTGCAAGAGGGAGAGGTTGTTCGACGGGGACAGGCCATTGCCCGGGTTGGACAGACTGGGCGCGCTTCTGGGCCGCATGTGCATTTTGAGATTCGTAAAGACAACCTTGCGCGGAATCCCCTGCGCTATCTTCCCGAAGACCGGCGGACAGTGCTACAAGACCGTTGAGGAGACAACGAGCCTATGCAAGATCTGAAGACGTATATTCGGGATGTTCCCAACTTTCCTAAGGTTGGAATCATGTTTCGTGATATTACTCCGCTCTTAGCGAATGGCCCGGCCTGGCGCGAAACTGTGAGCCAGGTTGCGGAACGATACCGGAACCGCGTTGACATTATCCTTGGCGTTGAATCGCGCGGCTTTCTGATCGGTTCGGCTGTGGCCTATGCGCTCGGCTGTGGCATCGCAGTTGTGCGTAAGCCGGGCAAATTACCGGCTGCGAAATTCAATGCGAGTTACGCGTTAGAGTACGGCTCTGACACCTTGGAAATACACCAAGACGCGTTCGCTCCCGATAGCCGAGTCCTTGTCGTCGATGACTTGTTGGCAACGGGAGGAACCGCCGAGGCAACGATTGCGTTAGTGCGGCAGTTGCGCGGGGATGTGGTTGCTGCCGCGTTTATTGTTGAGCTCACCTTTCTTCCGGGCCGCCAGCGCCTCGCCCCCTGTGAGGTGTTCTCGCTCATTCAGTATGACAGCGAGTAACTTTGGGTGACTACTTGCGGACGCGTGTTTCTTTTCTCAGGTGCAGCGTCGACTCTCCTTGTGTTTTTCCCCCGTTACTGTTCGTGATCAGTTGACAAATCGCTGTCGGACATGAACAACAGAGCCTTATTCGACACGCGTTAAGGAGGGAGAACATGATCCACTGGACATCCTGGCTGAGAGTACTCTCGCTGAGTATGGGCATCCTTGTGATGCAATCCCGTAGCTATGCACAAGAGACCCTGCAGGACCCGATTCCACAACCGCCTAACACGACGGCTCCACCACCACCAGCGTGGGCATATCCGATCACTGAGTCGCAACTGACGTGTGAACAGGCCCAGCTTGTCTCTAAAAAGACTGTTGAGCGCTTAGGGTACAAAGTAACGGGCTTTACTCCCACGACAGCCGACAAAGGTGGAGAGCTCAAGGCCTCACGAGCGGGCCTCTGGGGAGAGAAAGAACCGGTGACCGTTACGCTAACCTGCGCTGCCGATGGGGTTCGTATAAACGCCTCTCCAGATGTCCCTCCGTGTGAACAAGGGAATCGGATCTCACGGTTGGCGATCGAGCGACTAGGATTCGTAGTGAGCGAGTTTACTCCGGCTGCTATTGGGAAACCGGGCATAGTCAAAGGGACGAAAGAGGGAGAAAAGCCGGCAGTGATTACGATCTCGTGCGAACCCAATCACAACGTCATGATGGAAACTTCCATGGACGGCCCACTGGCACGAAACAAGGAGTTTTACATCACGATCTCCAATTTTTATCAGGGCTTCTATGCAGTCTTCAAAGGTGAGCGTGGCATGGTCGCGGCAGAAAAAATCCCCGCGTCAGATAACCAGATTCACGTAGCGATGAAACCATTGAATGACACAGACATGCAGATGGCGTTTGGGGTGGACAGTAAGAAGTATCTGCCTGTGCAAGTCGAGATTGCCAACCGGACCAAGCGGTCGTATCAGTTGGACATTGCACAGGTCATGCTGATGTCCTCTGCAGGAGGAAGAGTCAAGCCGCTAGCCGAGAAAAATGGCGGGTTCCCGGCACAAGCGTTAGCTAATCAGACCATTGCCCCAGGAACCAGTATCAAAGGATATTTGTACTATCCAATAGGATTGTACTCCGGCGCGCGTGGTTCGTTGACAGAAGCGCAGAGCCAAGAACGTGAAGGCTTTGATGTGCAGTTTTGAGCGTAATTTTGAGCGTAAGTAGATTCCCCTGCAGCGGGATTCGCCTTATGCTGGCTGGATGGCAGAGCCACAAGTCCGTGAAATTGAGCATACCGCTGATCTTGGGATCGAGGTCGAAGCTGATTCTCCGGTAGAGCTATTTTCCTGCGCAGGGTTAGCGCTTTTTTCCTTGATGGTGCGCCCGGAAGGAGTCAAAGCGCGAGATGTGCGGGAAGAAACGGTGGTTGCGGAAGGATGGGAAGCCCTGTTCCATGAGTGGCTGTCTCATCTGCTGCATCGCTTCCTGCTGGACGGATTTATTGCGGTGGCGATCACGGTACTTGAGCTCGACGAAAGCCATATCCGTGCTCGCCTCACTGGGGAGAAACTCGATTACGAGCGGCATGATTTTGAAACCGAGATAAAAGCAGTGACGTATCACCAACTATCAGTGAGAAACGACAACGGCCACTGGATCGCGCGAGTCATTTTTGACGTGTAAACGCTTATGGCAGAGATTAAAGTTCGACAGATTCAAGATTATTTGTGGGAGATTCCCAAACACGGAAACATGCGGGTTCCTGGCCGTGTGTATGCGTCACGGGAAATGATGGATACCCTTCAGAACGATGCATCCCTGGAACAAGTCGCGAACGTCGCCCACCTTCCCGGGATTGTCGGCTATTCGTTGGCGATGCCGGATATTCACTGGGGATATGGCTTTCCGATCGGCGGCGTTGCCGCGGTGGATGCCGACGAAGGCGTGATTTCGCCTGGCGGTGTCGGCTACGACATAAATTGCCTCTCCGGTGACGCGACAGTTCTACACCGTCTTGGGTATTACCGTCGTATCGAAGACATTGTTGTATCTCGTCTGACTGATCCAGTGCGTTGCTACAACCTCAGAGCGATTGACGCACAGACTGCGGAAGTTTGTGCAGGAATGGCTAAGCGACCAACGCGCCCCGTCCTAGAAATGACAACAACACATGGTCGGTGTCTGGTGGCGACCAGTGATCATCCGTTTCTCACACCGACGGGCATGCGAGAGTTGGGAGAGTTACAATCCGGAGAGCGTGTGGCTGTCGATCCTTTCGAGGGAGTTCCTTATGAAGAGCCGAGTGGCGAAATTTTGGTGAGCGATGAGGACGTGTGCCGGTTCTTGCGACAGCGAGGAAAAGCGAACGGTAATGCTATCCCACAAATTCTTCGCTCACTAAACGACCGAGGCCTTTTACCGCTACGGCGTAACTCTCCTGCCTTGCCGGTGCTGATCAAGGCACTCGGATTTGTCATGGGGGATGGGACACTGTACTTTACAGGCGGTACTGGAAAAGGGTTCACTTGGTTATTTGGGCAACCACGGGATCTTGAAGAGATAAGACAAGACCTACAGCCTTTCTTCCAAGTATCTGCTGTGTACACTCGTCACCGTGCGCACCGGATCGAGACTGACTATGGAACCGTGCAGTTCGAGGCAACGAATAGTTGTATCCGAATCACTTCGAGTGCGTTTGCTGTCCTGCTTGCTCTTCTTGGCTGCCCTATCGGGAATAAGGCAGTCCAGGACTATAGCGTTCCTGCTTGGTTATTCGGTGCACCCCTATGGCAAAAACGACTCTTTCTGGCAGCTTACTTCGGCGCTGAGTTGCAAAGCCCACGAGCGTATGCTGAACGCAATCGCAATTTTCCCTGTCCACTCC
>JAYVFX010000359.1:0-8956 GCA_043772795.1 Deltaproteobacteria bacterium | reverse complement strand
TGAAATTCCGGTGTCAATTTCCCTCGCTAAGCCGCTGTCCTGAGGCAAGCTGGTATTTCTCGATCTTGCGATACAACCGCTGACGGTCGATCGCAAGTAATCGCGCCGCTTCATTCTTGTTGCCCTGACTTTTTCGTAGGGCAGCAACAATAAGTGACTGCTCCATCTCTTCCAGTGTGGGCAATTCTGCACGATCATGAAATTGCACCGGCTTCTCGGCAAATCCAGCAATCGATCCCGGAAGGTCGGCAAGCGTAATCTCGCTGCTACGCGAGAGCGCAAACATCCGCTCGATCACATTTTGCAATTCACGAATATTGCCGGGCCAAGGATATGCGTTGAGTTTTTCCATTGCCTCCGGGGCAATTTTTTTCGGCTCGACTTTGTACTCGGTACTGAAGGTATGCACAAAATGCTCGATCAAAAGCAGGATGTCTTCCCGTCGCTCACGCAGTGGCGGGAGGTGAATCGGCACGACATTGAGCCGATAGAACAAATCCTCACGAAAAGTACCCTTTCTCACCGCGTCTTCCAAGTCGCGATTGCTTGCCGCAATGATGCGCATGTCAACCTTGACCGGGCGGTTCGATCCCAACGGTGTCACTTCCTTCTCTTGGACAGCACGAAGAAATTTCACCTGTAGTGATATCGGAATTTCTGAGATTTCGTCAAGAAAGAGCGTTCCCCCATTGGCAGTTTGAAAGACACCGTTGTGATCCGCAATAGCACCGGTAAATGCCCCGCGCCGATGCCCGAAGAGCTGACTGTCAAGCAGCGTCTCGGACATTGCCCCACAATTGATCGCCACGAAGGGACGGTCTGCCCAGGGTGCTTGGCGGTGAATCGTTCGTGCGACGAGTTCTTTTCCCGTACCGCTCTCGCCCGTAACCAACACGGTACTTTTATTCTCGCTGACTGCGGCAATGAGGAGGTAGATACTACGCATGCCCGGACTTTGACCGATAATTTCGCCAAATTTTTTGAAGGCACGCATCTCACGGCGGAGCTGTTCAACTTCTTCGCGCAGTCGCTTGGTTTCGAGCAGTTTATCGACCTTCAGTAATAACTCTTCTGGGTTGCACGGCTTGGTCAGATAGTCTGCCGCCCCACGCTGCATCGCCTCTACTGCACTTTCAATGGTGCCGTGGCCGGTGAGTACGATCACTGCACAACCACGCTCCTTCACGTTCATTTCCCGTAGGAGTTGCATCCCGTCCATCGTGGGCATCTTGAGATCGGTGATCACAACATCAAAGGGGGTTTCCCCAAGGATGCGAAGTGCCTCGCGACCATTACTCGCGGTCTCAACCACATAGCCTTTCCGTTGCAGGATCTTCGCCTGCGTTTTGGCCATGTTAATCTCATCGTCAACCAGTAGGATACGCGCCATCATCGTGCACCTCCTCTGGCACCATCAGACACGGGCTTCGCTCACACGCTTCTCTTTGCGCCGTTTCTCTGTCGCACATGGACACGGCAATTCAATCAGGAAGGTAGAGCCTTCACCTACCTTACTGCGCACGGTGATGTTGCCGTTATAACGCTTCAGTACCGAATGAACGACCGACAACCCCAAACCCGTTCCCTGACCAGGCTCTTTTGTCGTAAAGAAGGGATCAAAAATTCGGTGTACCTGCTCTTCGGCAATCCCAACCCCAGTATCTTGGAAGGTGAGAAACACACGATTGTCAACGTCTCGTTGGGTGCGAATCCGCAACTCTCCACCGCTGGGCATCGCTTGTACGGCATTGGTAATCAAATTCAAAAAGACTTGCCGTAAGGCATTCTGATTCGCTGTGCACGTGCCGATTTTTCCGAAGGCAGGGATGACTTTCACATTGTTCGTTTGCAGATACTTACCCATAAGCTGCAAGGTTTTGCGCAAGAGATCGTTCAGGTTGACCTCTTCCATTTCTGCCCTGCTCTCGTGGGAAAACTCCAAAAGGTTTTTGATAATATCTTGGGCACGGACGATTTCGTCCTTGGCAATCTTCAGATCCTCATGCACCTCAGGGTTATCCGTATCAATGATCTCACTCAGATCGTATAAGGCGTTCATGATGATCCCGAGGGGGTTCCGCAATTCATGCGCTATCCCGGCAGCAAGCTGACCAATCGCCGCCATTTTCTCTGATTGAATGAGTTGACTCTCCAACCGCTTGCGCTCTGTCACATCGAGATAGATACCCTGGATCGTTTTTCGCCCAAGGTGCTCGATGCAACCAAAGTATACCGAGACGGGCACGATTCCCCCATCATGAGTCAACATCCGCAGGTTTTCGCGGCTCAGATACCCCTGACTATTGGTTCGCAGGCACAGCTGACGCACTTCTTCTCTTTCTTCCACAGGATGTAACTCCCAGATAGATCTCTCTTCTAATTGGGCGCGCGAGAATCCCGTCACTTTCTCGGCTTCACGGTTGGCACGCAAGATCGTACCATCCTCGCAATTGATGTTGAAAATGGGGGCCGGAGAGTTGTCAACTGCTTTGCGGTGGCTCTCTTCCTCGTCCCGCAACGCCTCTTCCCGAGCCTCAACGAAGAAATCGGTGATATGGAGCACCCGTTCGGAAAATTCCTGGTCAAGGAGATTGAGAAGTTCAACGAAGCGTTTGCGATCCTTCGCGTACGTCTCCCGCAATCGTTCCACGATCAAATTGCGAATTTTCATTTGGCCTGACAAGAAACGCGAGGGTGGCGAATGGGAAATGAACCCATGCCGCGCATGTTCACGAAGATAGACATATGTCTCCATGTCATTGGGATTCTCAATATGCCACGCCCAACGAAGGAGCGCGTCGTGTTGGTTTTGCTGGACTTCTGGCATTCGCTCGATAGACAGCGAGAAGACAGGATTGATTAACTGCCCCCACTGGTCAACCACTGCGAGAGCGTGACCACGGATAAAGGCAGCAAGCTCAGTTCGTAATGAACTCTGTTCGCGCGGAAAGCGTAAGAGTTCACAGCCGTGCATGTACCGTTCGACACGGCCAAGATGATCTTCGAGCGATTCCTCAAACAATGGTTGCATATACGCCCTCTTTCTCCTCATACAGTCCCTACCGCCCGCTCTTTGTTGTGACAATCCCCCTTATTTTGACGCCCCGTCATCTGCACGCTCGTCACGTTCAGGGTCCCTTCATTTTTCGTGTTTGCCTCGGTATGGTTACAAGAGCAACGTCAAAGGTTACCCCACCGAACCAGCACAACCCCACTAAGGTTACGCGAGACTTTTTGCCCCTACGAGTGTTCAATGCAACAGAACGAGCAGATTGTCCCACACGAAGATCCGGATGTGCAGTTGATGCTGCGCTTCCAACAAGGAAGTCAGGAAGCGTTCCAGCAACTCTTCCTGAAGTATACTCCGTCAGTGGTCAATTTTGCCTTTCACTTTCTCGGTAATCGTGCACGCGCCGAAGAAATTACGCAGGAGGTCTTTTTACAAGTTTACCGCTGGCAACAACGCTATGAACCTAAGGCCAAGTTTTCGACATGGTTGTTTAAAATTGCCCATAATCACTGCTTGAACGAGGTCCGTAAAGGAGAGTATCGTGTCACCGTGGAGTCGATTAGTCCCCGAGAAGACAGTGACGGAGATGAACGAGAACGGGACCTACCCGATACTCATCTGAGCAAAGGTGAAGATGTTCTTGCGGCAAAGGAAGCATCAGTAAGAGTAACAAAGATTTTACGGCGGCTCCCAGAAACCCAACGAGCCGCCTTAACCCTGAGCCGACTTGAAGGCCTGTCGTACTTAGAAGTGGCAGAAGTACTGGGAGTGACGGAGAAAGCGGTCAAAAGCCTGGTCTTTCGTGCAACCCAAAGCCTCAAGGACGGACTCAAAGACATTGTGGATTCGTATGATCTGTGAAGAAATTCAAGAGGAATTAGTCGCCTACTGCGATAGCGAATTACCGGAGGAGGACCGGGCACGGGTTGCTGCGCACCTCAGCACGTGTTCAGCCTGCAGCCGGGAAGTCGCACAGTTCGCCCACATCAACACCCTGTTCACACAAGTGGAGCGCGTTGCTCCTTCTCCAGACTTTGCCGCTACATTCTGGCAACGCCTTGAGCAGGAATCCCGCGTTTCCCCCGTGCAGGAAAGCCGCCTGACGCGCTGGTGGCGCGAATGGCGTGAGTCACTGACCAGTTGGCAGCTAGCACCAGTCCTGGCTGGGGCAGCAAGCATTGTGGTCTTTTTCGGGTATATTCTTACTGACCACGGGCCACAGCAGATAAACAAAGATTCGGGCAAACCGCCTGCGCAGACCGGGAGTCCTCATCCGCAGCGATCTCTACTCGAAAGAGAACGAGCGTCGGATGTTCCCGCACAGGTACAAGAAAAGTTAGGACTGTTTGTGAACTATCGCGTTATTACGGAACTGGAGAAATTCTCACGTTTCGACGAGATCGCCGCGGTGCAGCTTCCGGAGGAAGCGCCTGTGGGAATTGCTGAGAATGAAATCCCCCAGGATTTGTTAGAAAAGCCGAGCTTCTTCACTCACTACCCGATGTTGAAGAAGATGGAGGAATTAAAGAACCTTGAAACCGTGCTCGACGCTCCTCCTGATAGAGAAGACAAGAGCCGTGGCTAATGTAGGGAGGAACATGCAGTGAGATCTGTACTCGTGAAAATATCGCTTGCTGCTGTACTCTTAGGTGGGACGCTCGCATTGTGGCCACTCACGTACGCAACCCAGGCGCAAAGTCTCCTGACCGCCATTGGGCAAGACTGGTATGAACTGCCGCCTCAAGAACGGTCACGCGCATTGGACAACTATCGTCGTTTTCAAAAACTGCCTCCAGAGAGGCAACGTGCACTAGAAGAGCGTTACAATCAGTGGCAGCAGCTCCCCACCGAAGAGCAGGATCGACTGCGCCGCAATTATCGTCGGTATCGTGGCATGGACTCTGACGAGAAAGAAGACTTCTCGCGTCGTTATAAACACTGGCGCTCCCAACCACGTGAATAGTTCCATTCGTCATATTGCACTGCCTTCTAGTCGTCTGTTCATTATAATTTTGCGGGATAGTTTTCCGTCATGCCCGCGCAGGCGGGCATCCAGGATGATTAAGCACTGGCTTGTAGTTATGCCTCCTGGATTCCCGCTTTCGCGGGCATGACGTCCCACCGCCAGGATTTTCTTCCGACTGGTCCATCACCTTCTCATCCCTGAAACACAGCAACTTTCCTCTGTTGGCAGTGTTTTTCTCACCACATCCCGCTGACACCAGGATACTTGCCGGGAGGAGGAGAGAACAGGATGAAACGTTCATACACTTTGCGATCCCTATCAACGGCTACTTTGGGCTTTATGCTCACCTCGTCCGTCCCCGCTTTTGCCCAAAGTTACGACTATGACCGCGGAACTCGTAACTCGTATGACCGTTATCAAGATCAAGGCAACGATCGTTACGATAGAGAGGACCGAACAGAACAGCCTTACAGTCGGACCAACGAGCCGCGCTCGCAATCTCCGTACAGTTCACGGTCTCCAGATGCATATGGCACCCCTTTTGGCATGAGCAAATCGACAGCGGGAGCTATTGCTGGCGCCGTTCTTGGTGCAGGAAGTGGGGCAATTATCGGCAGCCATCGACACAGAGCTGGTCGCGGTGCACTCATCGGGGGTGGCCTCGGAGCCCTGGGGGGATACATAGCTGGGCGACAAATTGAAGGCCAGGACACTGCGCTTGACGAACAGGATGGCGTACTCGAAAACCAACGGCAGGAAATCGCTCGCAATCGCCAGTTGATCGAAGAACTCAAACGCAAGCGCTTAGATGCCCGTGAGACTGAGCGGGGTGTTGTTGTCAATCTACCGGACGTACTCTTTGAATATAAGAAGGCAGAACTCACAGCGAGTGCTCAGGACAAAGTTGCCTCCATTGCCAACGTACTCAAAAAGCGTGGCAGCAACCGTCATGTAGCAATTGAAGGGCACGCAGACTCGATTGGCGGTGAGGCCTTCAATCTCGCGTTGTCACAGAAACGTGCCCAATCCGTTGCCAAGGAACTGGCCTACAACGGGGTAGACGACAACCATCTCACAGCACGTGGGTATGGAGAAAAATACCCGGTTGCTCCGAACACCACGGCGAACGGTTCAGATAACCCTTCAGGTCGAGCTAAGAACCGGCGTGTAGAAGTCGTCATCGAAAACTAAAGGCACGACATCATTACTGATGAGATCGGTCTTAATCCAAAGAAAGAGGAGGATACGTCCATGAAACGGTTGATTAGCATACTAAGCCTTACTGCTCTACTCGGGGGCTGTTCTGCTCCCCTTACATATCGGGAAAAAGGCGCGCTTGGAGGCGGAGCACTCGGGGCTGGAGCTGGAGCAATTATTGGCAGCGCTCTTCACCGCCCGGGACAAGGCGCCTTAATCGGTGGGGGACTTGGAGCGCTAGGAGGAGTCGCACTCGGTGACCAGATGCAGGGCCAGTCCCAGCGACAAGAGGCCCAGTCGCGTGAGGTTGAAGAACAGCGTCGCGAACTTGAGCGACAACGGCGAGAGATGGAAGACTTGCGGAAAGGTCGGCACGATGACGACTATGATTCACGCGACTATGAGCGCCGCTCTCGCAGCAACGATCGTGACTATGACCGCCGTAACCCTTACTAACCTCGGCTAGGTTCTATCGTTCCCAGCGGCTTTATCCAGGGGCGTTCATTTGAACGCCCCTTTTTTTGCTCTTTATTCTCCTCAGGCAGGTCGATATGATGGCGATCTATGGCAAAATCAGTTACGACACTTCCCACTTCTACAACCGCCAAGGACCTGCTTTCGCTCATGCGAGAGCGCATCGTGTTATTCGACGGTGCGATGGGAACTTCAATCCAGGCACGACAGCTGACTGCTATCGACTTCGGTGGGCCCGAATATGACGGCTGTAACGAGTATCTCGTCCTTACTCGCCCACAAATTATCACTGATATTCATGAGGGGTTCTTGCAAGCCGGTTCTGACATCATTGAAACCGACACGTTCGGCAGCACTCGCGTTGTCCTTGCTGAGTTTGGTCTGCAGGACAAAGCACTTGAACTGAACCAAACGGCAGCTCGCCTCGCCAAAGAGGCAGCACAACGGTACAGCACACCCAATAAGCCGCGGTTTGTGTGTGGCTCGATGGGGCCAACCACCAAAACAATTTCTGTCACAGGTGGTGTGACGTTTGACCAGATGCGTGAGGCCTACGCTGAGCAAGCTGAAGGGCTTCTGCTTGGCGGTGCAGATCTTCTGATTCTCGAAACTGCGCAAGATACGCTGAACATTAAGGCTGGCATCATTGGTGTCCACGAAGCCTTCCAGAAAACTGGAGTCAGCGTACCCGTGATCATCTCCGGTACGATCGAAACCATGGGTACCACACTCGCGGGTCAAGGAATCGAAGCACTCTACGTCTCGCTGGCCCACAATGATCTCCTCGCTATTGGGCTCAATTGCGCGACTGGCCCGGATTTCATGACCGACCATATTCGCACGTTGTCACAACTCTCGCGCTTTCCGGTGCTATGCATGCCCAATGCCGGTCTGCCAGACGAAGAGGGACGCTACAACGAAACTCCCGAGATGATTGCGAAAAAACTGGAGCGATTCGTTGACCAAGGATGGGTGAATACGCTCGGCGGCTGTTGCGGCACGACACCTGAGCATCTGCGGTTACTCGGGCAAATGCTCGACGGTAAAAAGCCTCGCATGACTCAGGCTCCTCGCCGGAGTGTCGTGGCTGGATTAGAACCTCTCACGATTGAAGAAGATAAACGCCCGGTGCTGGTCGGTGAACGCACCAACGTTATCGGTTCACGCAAGTTCAAGGAACTCATCATCGCTGGTGCATTTGAAGAAGGCACAGAAATTGGTCGTCGCCAGGTGCGCGGTGGCGCTCAGGTCGTCGATGTCTGCTTGGCCGACCCAGATCGCGACGAGCTAGCCGACATGACCAAGTTCATCGATATTTTAGTGAAGAAGATCAAAGCACCGATCATGATCGACTCCACCGATGCCCGCGTGATCGAAGAATCCTTAAAGCGGTCGCAAGGCAAAGCGATTATCAACTCGATCAACCTCGAAGATGGCGAAGAGCGATTTGAGAAAGTCGTACCGCTCGTCAGAAAATATGGCGCTGCCGTTGTGGTGGGCTGTATTGATGAAGACCCGGTCCAAGGTATGGCAGTCACGCGTAAACGCAAGGTCGAGGTTGCCAAGCGCAGCTATGACTTGTTGACCCGCAAATATGGTGTGCCTGCCGAAGATTTGATTTTTGATCCGTTGGTATTCCCGCTTGGCACTGGCGACCAAAACTACATTGGTGCTGGTGAAGAAACGGTTGAAGGCGTACGTCTGATCAAAGAGACTTTTCCGGAGTGTAAAACTATTCTCGGCATTAGTAACGTTTCTTTTGGCTTGCCTCCCGCCGGACGCGAAGTTCTGAACTCCGTGTTCTTGTATCATTGCGTCAAAGCTGGTCTTGACATGGCGATCGTCAACAGTGAGAAGCTCGAACGCTATGCCTCCATTCCTGAGGAAGAACGCCGCCTATCCGAAGATTTGATCTATTGGCGTGGCAAGGACCCAATCGCGGCTTTTGCGGCGCATTTTCGCCAGAAGAACACCAAAGAAAAAATCGACACCCGTAAAGACCTTCCTCTCGATGAGCGCCTAGCCCGATGCATTATCGAAGGTTCAAAAGATGGCTTGGTCAACGACCTCAATGAAGCACTGAAAACGCGGAAACCTCTCGAGGTCGTTAACGGACCACTCATGAAGGGCATGGATGAAGTCGGTCGCTTGTTTAATAACAATGAGTTAATTGTCGCCGAAGTGTTACAGAGTGCAGAAGCAATGAAAGCTGCGGTCGGACATCTCGAACAGTTCATGGAAAAGGCCGCCGATGCGCTCAAGGGCTCGATTCTCCTCGCCACAGTCAAAGGCGATGTGCACGACATCGG
>JAYVFX010000358.1:0-7188 GCA_043772795.1 Deltaproteobacteria bacterium | reverse complement strand
TGGGATGAGACCCACCCGTCTGCTCGTATCGCGGCCCCGGAGAGGAATGAAAACTGACAGCCTCTTCTATCGTTTGTTTCAAACCCTGCCGCAGTTGTTGTTTGACTTGATCGAACGACCCGAATTACCCTCTTATCAAGGTGAGCCTTGGTTGAGGTTCATACGACAGGGGCGAGATTGCCTCGCCCCTTACCTAACTTGCACTAGAGGTGCTTGGCGTGGTCAGCCTTCAGCGCTTTTAGTGCTACTAATTGAGTGGGACAGTGACGGTAGTGGATTTCACCGTGCTGAGTCCTTGCTGATCCGTACACGTCACTTGCACGGTGTAAATCCGGCCTGTACCAGTTCCACTCCGTTCCGCTCGCAAGCTGGCCGTGAGCGGCCCGGTAATCTGCCAATCCGGTGCGGTGTCGCCATCCTCCAGTCCGTTCACTGGTTCGTTGCTGCTGATCCCAGTGATCTGGCAGACCGGCGCACTGGAACTGCACGCATCAGTCGCGGTCGCACTCACAGTTACTGCTGCCATCTTGTGATTCGGTGGCCGCAGTGAGGACGGGCTTGCCGAGAGGTTGGTGATGGTGGGTTTGGTGGTGTCGACGACTGTCACGCTGCTTGTACAGGTTGATTTGAGCCCAACCGCGTCAGTCACACTGTAGTTCAACGTCGTCGCTCCCAAGGGGAACGAGGCCGTTAGTGGGTTGCTGATGTTGACACTGGCGGAGCATACATCTGAGGCGGTCGCTGCAACTGGCGTGAATGAGGCGCTGCGGTTACCAGTGCATTCAATCGTCTTCGGAGCCGGACAAGAGATGCTCGGTGGTGTGGTGTCCTTGACTGTTACGTTTTGTATGGCTGTCTGTGGATTGCCTGAGTGATCGGCGGCAGTCCATGTGACCGAGGTCAGCCCGAGAGGAAATTTCGTCGGCGCATTATTACTCACGGTAGGTGTCGAGTCACACGTATCACTGACCGTAGGCGAGCCCAGGTTAGGCGAAGTGCCGTTGGGTGAGGTGCATTCGACGTTCGGTAAACTCGTAGGTGCGGTGATGCTCGGCTTCGTCGTGTCCACCACCTTCACCGTGAAGTTGCAGCTTCCCACATTATTCGTTGGTGAGGCGTCGTCACTGGCAGAGCAGGTCACGGTATTATCGCCCAAGGCAAACGATGAACCAGAGGTAGGCGAACACCCCTTTGGGGTAACAATACCATTGCAGTTATCTGCACCTACAGTAGCGGCAGCAAAGGTTGCGGTTGCACTACTCGATCCCGTACATTCGCTTGTGACAGCCGCGGGACAAGTAATTGATGGAGGCGTTTTATCTTCCACAGTGACGGTCCCGGTACAGGTAGTTGGACTATCGCAGGTATCTTTTGGCGTCACGGTCAAGGTCACTGAGGTTGTTCCCTCGCTATAGGGTCCGGCAGGAGTCTGTGTCAGGGTAACGTCATTGTTGTTGAGTAAGGCAGTAGTCGCAATCGAAGCCGTCGCCTTACACGTGTTGTCGGCATTGACTGTCTGACTCACACACTGTGCGGTAGCCGAAGAGCCGGAACTAGATGTTCCGTTCGCTTTCTCCCACACCTTGACATACCCTTCCGCAGATTTGAACAACGGGTCGAGAGCCGCATCCGTCATCCCAACCGCCTTGAGATCGGCAATCAGATCCGGAAGCAGCCCAATGTGCGCAAGGCCATCGCCATTAAAATCAAAGGTTTTCTTGCCAGTCACCTGTTTGTCAAATGTTCCAAAGCCGGGGAGGGTAAAGGGATAGCTGAGGCGCTGGTTCAGTTGCCTTTCCAAAAGTCGTTGGATATTGCCTAAGGTTCCTGCACTCCCACCCCCACACGCGTTGGCGCCAAATCGTGGGCCGACATGGCCAGCCACCCCATTGAAATCACTGCCAAAGGCCACCGGGCCTCCCATGACATCCACCGCATACCTGTAGGACTGCGCCCACGTCCTTGAGGAATGTAAACAAATGTTAGGAACGTTGCTCTCCGAGTATGGAAGATCGACAAACTCACCGCTTCTCCCCGTGTCCTGCACGTCATCTTTAAGCATGGCCGCGACCATCCCACCGAGCTTCTTGATCTTTTGCAACTGTGCGAGCGTTCGCATGCGCTCGTGCCGACCACCGTTCCCTGAGAACTCCTTCTTGTACCGTTCGAAGAACATGCCATGGCTGGCCACCACCGGATAGTCGTCGTTCAGATCGTTAACGTTGCCTTCCGCCCATGTCAGGGTGTTATCGAGCGACTTATTCGACATATGGTCAATATCAATAATCATCCCCTTTTCTCGCAAGGCGTCGAGCAAAGTCTGCGCGAGGGAGAACAGCCCATTCGCGCTACAGCTGGCATAGTTTTGCGAGTCACCGTTGGGATAGTCTGGTTCAGTGGTTCCCCCAAAGCCTAAGAGGTAGATCGCGCCGATGACAACACGGTCGAGCCAGAAGCCATAGCCAGCACTGTCGCAATTCTCTATTCCCCACCACTGTCCCACAGCAGCTCGTTGCCCCGCAGCGATAGCATCCTGCCATGTCGCTGCGGCACCATAAGCGTTATCGAAATTGTGAATCGGAAACACATGGCGGACGCCCTTATCATAATACTTATCCACTGCAGTCTGGACATGCGTTGGCGTGCAGGTCCCTCCGAGCTCACACCCGAAGAGCTTATCGACTTCGATGCCGAGCACGACGGCCAGTTTTCCCGCACTGATGGTCGCGCGTGCTTCTGCAGGAGTCCTGACAATTTTGAACCACTTTTTGCTTTCGTCAGTCCCTGCCTGTGCATTAATGAAGTCCTCGAATTGATAGGCAGCTTGGAGTTGGGCTTCGATCGGGGGTAAGGGCAACGTCGGAGCCGTTTCCCCAGCCTTGAGCTGAAAGCGGTCGTCAAATTTGTCTAATTCGCCAAGGCGACTCGGTGGCAGCATGGAGATTTCACAATCAGTGTTTCTAATGTGTTTGTTGCTTTTACACAAGGCTTCGTTGGTCACTGCGAGCATCGTCATCAACCGCAGGCCGCCTTGCCACGCGCGCTCCAACCATTTGTAATACACTTGTTGGTGAGAAGTGCTTGTCCACGCCGGCCAGCCGTTGAAGATAGGGGCACCAAGATTAGATTTTGGAGTATCGTTGGTGCCAACACCCACGGTATCGTCAATCAGTGTATGATCGCCGTGGAAGAGTTTGGAACCACAATTAGGGAGAAAGGATGGGCAACTGGGACTTGGCAGTGCTCCGCCATCTTTTTTCACCAGATCGAGATTGGTGCCGTAATCCTGTTTGAGTGCTTCCGTAATACCGCCGGTTGTATCATACGGTTTACCCACGAAGACCCCGCCACCATGAGCGAGGTGCGCGAACATGTGCACGTGTATATCAGCATAACCCGTCAACGCACATGAGGGACCTGAAGCCGCTGGAGTTGCGTTCGTTCCTGGCTCAGCCGTACTTGCAAGAGGCAGACTAGCGCAGGTTCCTGAGGAGGAAATCTGAGCCGGATTAGCTGACCCGCCACAGGTACAATCGCCTGTGCAGCCAGGAATTTCGGTTAAACTACCCTGACACGATTTAACGGCATCCACCAATTCTCCGCCACAGCACGCCCGCTGTCCCTCACCGCCACAGGGAGTGGCTTTGATACAGATGCTGTTTGCGGGGGGACCACCGCCTATTCCACAAGAACAACCTAAAGCTTCGAAGCAACCGGTGACCTCCGTCGCCCCGCTATCACACTTGTTGGCTGCACCTACTTCATTCTCGCAGCATGCACGCTGCCCGGGTCCACCACAATGGGAGAACTGATCTGGAGTAGGCGCACCATAGTTACAGTAGCCTGAAGAACATCCACCACAGTCCCCGTAGCAGCCCGCGATTTCCAAGAGGTCACTATCGCATGAAGGGGAGGCTTCCGTCACGCAACAGGCACGCTGCAGGGGTCCGCCACAATAGCCGAGATCATTCGGACTAGTCGCGTACGCCGGGGTTGAAGTCAGGACGGTTAGTAACACAAAAAATATAAAAGAACTTGCCACTCCTCCGAGCAGAGTGCGGACCTTCCTCTGGCGACTTTGTTTGCATTGTTTATCGGTATGATCTGACTCCATGATGTCTTCCTCCTTCGTTGCGAAACGTGTTATGGGTTTCCCTTGCTTCAGCCAGTAATTGACAGTGGTGGAGAACGCTCCACGCTGATGGGCGCTCTTGACCACGCGATGAGGAAGCTGTCGGTACGCTGCCTGCTTTCGTTCGGGGTGGTTCCCTCCCGTGTGTCCTCTTTCACTGGTTGTTGCGCAATGACGGCGAACCAGAGAAGGAAAACGCTTGTGGCAGCACAAGCAATATAAGAGGGCAGAATTTTGCTCCCTACCCATTGCAGCGCGATATAAGCCTTTTGATTGCCATGACGGGCGATCATCAACGTATCTAACGGCAAAGATGGGGAAGGCAACAGCAAAAACTAACGCTGAGAGAGAGAGGGCCGTATGGGTCGTCGGCCACAACTCAGGATAGCGGGGAACCAACACTAATTTGTAAAACGCCGCCGAGGCAAAGGCAATGTAAGGTAAGAGGCTCGTCGCCAGCAGGTTCACTCCGAGAAGGGTATGGAGCCAGGCGCCCAACCGAGACGAACCACCAAACAGCGCGGCCAGCAGTATCCAAACAAGGACGTTTGCCACCTCCTGAAGATTAACGGCGATGAGCAATGGGTGGAGCCCGAGCCAACCGGTACTCATGCCGAGGTAAAACCCGAGCGTGGACAGTATATACATCACCCGACGCCCGAGCTGGAAATCCTCGATCATTTCTTCCGGGCTGCTCGCGCCCGAGAATGTCGTATAGGTGACAGTGGTACCCATCAGGATAATGAACGAAATGATGAACATCGCCATCACGTCCGCCAAGGACTGTTTCGCCTCTGTTTGGATGTCGGCCAAGAAGACCGCAGCCGTCACACTGAAGGCAGCAAGGTCAGATACGATACCGGCGTAGGCCTCACCGAGGCTCGCGACTTCCCAGTGTAGATTGGGCGGCTGTTGCTCTCTTCGCGCCAAGAGAGCGGTGACGCTTGCGGTCAGTAGAAACAACCCGAGAATGCCAAATAACCACATGTGATTATTTCTCCGTTTGTTTTCAGACACTCTCTTGCGCAAGAGTCTGCGGCGTTGCTGTAGTATTTTTCTCCTGCGCTACAGCACTGGAGCTGGATAACGTCCGCATCACAAGTTCCGCCGCCAGACGACCAGTCTCAGCCGCCCCATTCATAAACCCGAAGTGGGCATCACTGAGATGCTCGCCCGCAAAAACCAGATTTTCAGTATGCACTTCCTGCCGTTCCGTAGGATCATCCGACTCAATCCAGAGAAAATCCCCGAACTTGGTTAACTGGCCTGGTTTGAAGTTCGAGTATGCACCACGGGTAAACCGTTGCTGGGCCCAGTTGGTACGCACGAACGTATCCGTGGCAGCCTCCTTGAGACCGGGGACGAACCGATCCAGTCGATTGATGAGCTGTTGTCCTTGCGAGCGGACGGTGCCACTTTGAATAGCATCGGCGTTATCTCCGCCGAAAAAGAACACAAGCGCTCCGTCGCTGCGCTGTGGCTGTCGCTGCGTCTCATCCCAGGCCTCGTCAAACCCTAAGTCGGTCCAGGCTTCTCTGACAAACCCTTGCTCCTGCCGCCAGGCCCGCTCGCTGAATCCTGCCAGGATTTTCTCGTTATGACCGAGACCGACTTCCGCGATGAAACGTCGTAAGCGTTGGGGAAGCCGAACATCAAGCTGCACATCGCGCAGCACAGGAAAGGGCAGCGTCAGAATGACGAAATCGACGTCAACTGTCTGACCGGACGCGAAGTGTAAACGAAAGCCTGTCCCGAGGGCTTCGAGGCGTGTGAGTTCGCGGCGGATTTTGATGCGGCCCTCCAGCGCCTGTGCCAGTTTTTCGATGAGCATACTCGTGCCGCCCGCGACCACGAATGCCTCGTCACTCGCACCTAAGACTTCGACCTCCTGTCCATTGACGAGCGGTAAATTGAAGATCAGTTGCAGCGCCGAAGAATCGGCGGGCTCGACGCCGTATTCGGTGTGGACCGAAGCTTCGAGCAAGGTCCGGATATAGGGACGGGGAATCTTGCTGGCATGCCGATCCAGATAGTCTGTGACCGAGAGCCGGTCGAGACGTGGTGCGAAACGGTCGTAGTCCTGGTCTAAGCTTTCTGCATCGGCGGCAATCTGGGCTGCGATCGCACGCAGATCGTTGGCCACCTCGGCCTCGGAGTGTGCCTGTCCTGCGAAGATAAAGGCGACCGTCGGAAACGGGATACTATTTGCGTCAGCAACCCGATTCACGAGGGTCAAGCCGAACTCCTCCACCAAGGCCAGCATATCGGCATGGTCAGAGTTAATGAGCTCAGCCCCGAGATCCGTCACCAACCCAGCAGCAATAGCGCCGGTCTCAGAGAGAATGCGACCACCGACACGCGACCGCGCCTCGTAGACCGTAGCGTCGATACCGGCCTTTTTGAGTTGATAGGCGGCGTTCAATCCGGCAATACCACCACCGACAACCGCGATCTTGGGACGTGCGTTAGGCTTTGCTGCTGCAGAGTGCCAAGGGAGCAGCGGGATTGTAGCACCGACGGCGCCGGTCAATGCGGTCGTCTTGAGGAATTTCCGCCGACTCCAACCTGGCGCTGGTTGCCTCGTTGGCAGTGGGCTATCGCCAGCCTGCACGTTCTCACGATGGGCCTGCTGTAAGGCGAGGATCAATCTGCGAAACAATAGGGTATGTGCCATAGTGTGGTGTCCTTTCCTTTGTGTTGAATGGTTAAACGGAGTAGGGGTGGTTAGTAAAGGTCAACCTCACTATTTGTACTAAAAGGCATAGAGCACTTCCCAAGCAAAAACATCTTGCCCAGAAAAGAACCGGATGGGAGTGCTACGGTCAGGGCTGTCGTGGCGAGAAAACGCCTTTCCCATAAAGGAATGCCGACTTGATTCGTCATGGCGAAATTCGACGCGAAAGGTGAGACCTGGGTAGAGCTGATACGCTAAAGTTGTCGTGAATTCCCACACTGTTTGTTTTGTTTCTGTACGGATACCCTCGGGGTCATTGAAAAACTCCGCTCGCAACGCGCCAGAGAGCGCCGGAGTGAACGTATAGCGATTGAGCGGCCAC
>JAYVFX010000357.1:0-1924 GCA_043772795.1 Deltaproteobacteria bacterium | reverse complement strand
CTGTGCGGCCACTCCCGATCGTATCCGCGAGCAACCATTGGTTGTCTGCACTGGTGGTGAGCCATTACTCCAACTCAATGAAGCGCTCGTTGCAGCTCTTCATGACTATGGTTTTACTGTTGCGATCGAAACTAACGGCACACATCTGCCACCGCGTGGTGTGGATTGGGTCTGTGTCAGTCCCAAAGCTGGAGCAGCGTTAGTGCTGCAAACGGGAAATGAATTGAAGCTCGTGTATCCCCAACCAGGAGCCGAACCGGAACGGTTTATCGACCTCGATTTTCAGCATTTCTTTTTACAACCGATGGACGGGCCGGAACGGGAGCGTAACACAAAATATGCAGTGTCGTATTGTCTGACTCATCCGCAATGGAGAATCAGCCTACAAACACACAAACTGTTGGGTATTTCCTAACATCTTCTCTCGCAAGCGAGTATCTCCATAGTCAGTGAGGAGGTCCACAGATGCGTTTACTCGACAAAGTAGCAGTGATTACTGGTGGGAGTCGTGGAATCGGTCGGGCTGTGGCGCTCGCGTTTGCCCGCGAAGGTGCACGGGTGGTTGTGGTCGGCGTGCATGATCCTACGGCGTTAGCGGGCGTTGCTGAGGAAATCTCCGCTCTTGGACGTCCCACGCTTGCCCTTACTGCCGATGTGGCACAACGGCTCCAAGTCGAACGGATGGTACAACAAGTTGTAGACTACTGGGGGAGAATTGATGTTCTGGTCAATAACGCGGGGATCATCCATCCGGCACGACTAGAAGAGATCGGCGAAGCACAGTGGCAAGAGACCCTTGCTGTCCATCTGACGGGCACGTTTCATTGTCTTCAGGCAGTACTACCAGTGATGAAAGCGCAAGGTGGAGGGAAGATCATTAACGTGGCTGCGCCGTCTGCACTGCGGGGATCGTTTGGCGTTGCCGATTACGCGGCAGCTAAAGGCGGCATCATTGCCTTGACACGGAACGCGGCGAGCGAACTCAAACCCCATAACATCCAAGTCAACTGTATTTCTCCCGTAGCTGAGACCCGCATGACGGACGCGCTTTTTGCCTTCCGTCGGCAGCATCTGGGTGAGACTGTCGGGACGTTTGGCAACGCCAAACTAGTAGAGCCAGAAGCGGTTGCACCAGCGTTTGTATTCTTTGCCTGCGCCGATGCCGATTATATCTCCGGGCAGATCCTTGCCGTCGACGGTGGACTGACAGCTTGAGGCGATACCGCAAAAGGAGCATAGTGCAGGACAAAGGAGCCAGCCATGATTCACCCCAAAAAAGTCGGCCACGTCGTGCTCAAAGTGCGGGATCTACAGAAAGCAGAGCAGTTTTACACCGAGGTTCTGGGCTTTACGGTAGTGACCCGACTGAAACGTCCCGCTGGAGTGTTTTTCACTCTGGGTGAGCAGCATCATGATCTTGCGGTGTTGGCAGTCCCTCAGGACGCTGATCCTGTGACAGAACGACAGGTAGGTCTGCATCACGTCGCTCTGCAAGTGGAGAACTTTGTCGAGCTTCAGGAATGCTACCGACAGTTGAAAGCTCATCAGGTGAAGATCACCGCCACCATTGACCACTTCATTACCAAGAGCATCTATTTTCTTGATCCTGAAGGAAACCAGCTCGAACTCTATTGTGATGAAGGAGAAGACGGGCTCGAACGGATTAAGCGGGGAGATGCCGCCGCGTTTGCTCCGCTTAATTTTGACGCTTGATGAGCGCACTTACTTCTTGTTGAGTTCCGTAGGTTGGGCTGAGGGAATACGAAGCCCAACGTTCCCTCAACGCTGCACTGTTGCCCAGCCTACATGGTCATTTAGGTTGATCTGTCACTAATCGTGCGACCTCGCAGGTCATAACCATCAGGTCACGCGTACGTCCCACGCGATCGATGACGAAGTCGTGGAGTAGGGCCTCTTGTTCAAA
>JAYVFX010000356.1:0-3777 GCA_043772795.1 Deltaproteobacteria bacterium | reverse complement strand
CTTTTGTCTGCGCAACGGCTGCTCCGCGTTGCGGAAGAAACGCTTCAGCAAAACCAAAAACATTTGGAGGTTGCCCAAGCGCGTCTTGAAGTGGGAGTTGCTCCTCGTTTCGATGTTACGCAAGTACGGGTCCAGGTCTCTAACGCGCGTTTGAACCTTGTGAGCGCGCAGAATACTGTCGCACTTGGTCGGGAAACGCTGCGCACAGCGATGGGAAGCACACAGCCGTTCGCGTTTACGTTAGTTGATGCGCTTGATCGGCGTTCGGTTACATTCAATGATGCGGATCTCGTGCCTATGGCCTACGCGAACCGGTCGGAGTTAGGGAGCTTGCGCGCGCAACAAAAAGCTGCGGCAATGCGGACCTCTGCATTACGGAAACAGTATCTCCCGCTATTGTCTAGCAATGCGCAGTACAGTTGGACCGGGCGCGGGTATCCATTGCAGGACGGGTGGAACCTCGGAGTGACCGTCAGTCTTCCGCTATTTGACGACATCCTCACCACCGCCCAGGTGGGCGAGGCACAGGCCGATGCACAAGGACTGGCTGCTCAAGAAGATGACCTCCGTCAACGCATTGCGCTTGAAGTGCGGAGCAGTCTGTTGGAACTTGGCCGTGCCGATGAAAGTATTCGTGTTAGCCAAGAAACAGAAGTCCAGGCGCGCGAGAATCTTGCCCTGGCAGAGGGACGCTATCAGGTCGGCGTTGGTAATATCATTGAGCTGACGGATGCACAAACTTCAGTGACGTCGGCGCGTGCGAATGCGATTCAAGCGCTGTACAACTTTAAGACAGCACTTGTGCAGCTCGAAAAAGCCACCGCGCGGAGTCTTGATTAGGGAGTCCACAGGGAAATGACTATCTAATGAACTATTCGTGCTGATCGTACCCAATAGAGGGAAGTCGAAGCATGAACGGCGGTATCCACAAATGAGGGAGGACGACCATAGCCTTCGTCCCTCATCTGCGTCGCTGGTCGAGCGATACCGATCTGAGTGATAGCCAACCGCTCCAAAATCTGACAAAACCGGTGGCAGTGGATTTTATTCCACGAGTACCGCAACACGCGAAGAGGAGACGTATGGAATACAGAACACTTGGTGGAACCGGCGTCAAAGTAAGTCATTTCTGTCTTGGTGCGATGATGTTCGGGCCGACGGGCAATCCAGACCATGCAGAGTGCGTGAAGTTGACGCATGCTGCTCTCGACGCTGGTGTAAATTTTATTGATACCTCAGATACCTACTCTGAAGGTGAATCTGAACGGATTCTAGCGAAGGCGTTAAAAGGGCGACGCGAACAAGTTGTATTGGCGACAAAATGTTTCTTCCCACCAGGTCGTGCCGGACTGTTCTCCCGGTCTGGGAAAAATGTCACCGATGGTGGAGGCTCCCGTCGTTGGATCATGCATGCGATTGAAGAGAGTCTACGCCGGCTAGAGACGGACTACATTGATGTTTATCAGCTGCATCGTTGGGATTGGGACATGGATGTAGAAGAATCGATCGCAGCGATGACTGACCTGCAACGCGCCGGAAAAATTCGTGTCATTGGTGCGTCCGCAACACCTGCTGAATGGCTTGTTGAAGCGCAGCGGATTGCCGAGCAGCGGCACCTTGCGAGAGTACGCAGCGAGCAGTGCATCTACTCGATATTGAGCCGCAAAGTCGAAGATGCCGTGCTGCCCACGTGCCAACGTCACGGTGTAGGCGTGATGGTCTACGCGCCCCTGGCTGGAGGATGGTTGACCGGGAAGTATCGACGTAACGAACCAGCGCCTCAGGGAAGCCGCGCCACGGGACGCTTGGGACGGATGGGAACCTGGGATACCGACCGTGCGGAAGTGCAGCGAAAATACGATCTCATCGACGCCTTGAGTGCCTTAGCGCAAGAAGCTGGGCTCTCGCTGACTCACCTGTCCATGGCTTTTGCTGCTGAGCATCCTGCTGTGAGTTCGGTGATTATGGGGCCAAAGACCCTTGACCAATTGCAGGATACGCTTGGTGCAGCGGAAGTACGACTGACCCCAGAGGTACTGAATCGCATTGATACGATTGTCCCGCCTGGTGTACGTATAGACCCAAAGGAATCGTTTATCCCCAATCCTGCACTTGATGAACCGACGCGTCGTCGCCGATCGCGCTAACCCGAACCACAAGGGCTTGCGGCATGTCTTCTTTCACTTAGAGATTCATTCCCGGTCTGAATGAACGCCGCTAATGAACGCCGCTGATGGAGAGGCAATCCCTGAAGTGCCTCCGCCATACTACGACATATTGGTTGATCTCCTTGGGAGCAGATTACGACCTGAAGCGAGAATCCCAAAAGTTTTTCTTGACTTCATTTCAAGCGTAGCTTATTAGTCAAATTAGACTACTTTAGAGAAAGTATTCGATGAGCGCACAACTCGTCATCCTTGGTTTGCTTTCGGAAAAGCCCCGCCATGGCTACGAACTTCATCAAGAAGTCGAACGTCGCCTCTACGCGACCTATATCAATCTCAGCGGTGGTTCGCTCTATTACAACCTCGGACGGTTAGAACGGGCTGGGTATGTCGAGAAAACCCGTGTCGAGCAGAATGGTCGTTACCCTGCTCGCCGCATTTATCAGATCACTCCAGCTGGCACCGCTCATTTCCGTGCGGAACTGCGGAAACTTTTATTTGACGCAGAGGGGCGAGAAAAGGTATTTGACCCTTTTAATACCGCGCTCGCCTTTGGCCATTTTGTTGACGAAGAGGAGCTTCGCGAGGCAGTGATCACACATCTCAAATGGGCACAGGAGCGTGCAGTCTGGATCCGTACCCAACAGAAACATTGGCAATCCCAAGAAATCTCTTTTGCTCAGGGGAAGATTATCGAACATGGGCTTGCGCATTGTGAAGCAGAAATTCACTGGCTGCGGCGCTTTCTGCGTGACCTCGACGGTCGTGAAACGACGGCACTGAAGCAGGAGTCCCAAGCGAACGTCTCTTAAAATAGCAGAGCAAATTTTTCTCAAATAAGGAGGAATTACTGTGGAAGGTCAACAAGGATTAAGCGTTCTCGATATGATTCAACAGGGGTGGTACATCACTTACCCCTTGATCGTGATCTCGATCATTACCATTACTGTTATTTGTGAGCGGTTGTGGGCATTGCGGGGATTAATCGGCGGAACCCTGCGTGTGGCTGGAGGTCTGGTCGGTAGGTTACAAAAAGGCGATTTCAAAGGGGCACTGACGACTGCGCAACAAGACAAGAAAGCCCCTGCGGCACGGATCTTCCGCGATGTCATTTCTCAGCAAGACGGAGAATCGCTTGAGTATCTCTCTGAAGTGGTTGAAGACCGGCGATTTGAGGAAGTTGATGCGCTCAAAGGCGCGATTTGGATTCTCGGTACAGTCGCCGTCAGCGCTCCGTTCATTGGGCTTTTGGGAACCGTCATCGGTATCATTAAATCCTTCCACAATATGTCAGTTGTTGGCAGCGGCGGTTTCACCGTGGTCGCTGGTGGTATTTCTGAAGCATTGATTGCCACTGCTCTTGGGTTAGCGGTCGCGATCATCGCTGTCATTTTCTACAACTACTTTCAGACTAAACTTGAGCGCATTGAGTCGGCGATGACCATCGCTTCTGACCGCGTACTCGAAGCGATTCGCCTGGGGAGGAAAGCTCATGGGAATGTCTAGCCCACGCAAGAAAAAGGGGAGCAGCTCGGCCATCTTGGCTGAGATCAACATCACGCCGCTGACCGATATCTTTCTGGTGCTGTTGATTATTTTCATGGTGACGGCG
>JAYVFX010000355.1:0-5012 GCA_043772795.1 Deltaproteobacteria bacterium | reverse complement strand
TACTCCAGCAGATGGCCTTATTACGGGTCATGCGACGATCAATGCTGATCAGTTTGGTGCCGAACGTGCCCACTGCGTGGTGTTGGCCTATGACTTCACGGTACTGGCGGGGACGCAAGGACATCTCAACCACCGCAAGAAGGATCGGATGTTTCAGTTGGCGCGCGAGCTTCGGATCCCGCTCGTACTTTTTGCTGAAGGAGGGGGTGGACGGCCAGGAGATACTGATGGTGATTTTAGCTCGCGGACGTTCCATGACTTTCCCAAACTCAGTGGACTCGTACCGCTGGTCGGGATCGTATCGGGCCGTTGTTTCGCGGGGAATGCCTCGTTGCTGGGGTGCTGTGACGTGGTCATCGCCACTAGTAACTCCAACATTGGTATGGGCGGTCCAGCCATGATTGAAAGCGGCGGGTTGGGCATCTTTCGGCCCGAGCAGATCGGCCCGATGAGCGTGCAGGTGCCGAGTGGTGTCGTTGATATTGCGGTTGCCGATGAGGCCGAAGCGGTACAAGTCGCGAAAAAGTACCTGTCCTACTTTCAAGGGTCCGTGCACCGCTTTGAGTGCGCTGACCAGCGCAGATTGCGGAAGATCGTTCCCGAGAATCGGTTGCGCGTGTACGACGTCCGCGAGGTAATCGAGACGCTGGCAGATACTGACTCGGTGCTGGAGTTGCGTCCGCAGTTCGGGCGGACGATGCTGACGGCGCTGATTCGCATAGAAGGGCGAGCAATTGGCGTGGTGGCGAATAATCCGCTGCATCTCGCCGGGGCGATCGACAGCGACGGTGCAGATAAAGCTACCCGCTTCATCACGTTGTGTGATGCTTTTGATATTCCTCTGTTGTATTTGTGCGATACTCCGGGGATCATGGTCGGCCCGGAGATCGAGAAGACCGCACTGGTGCGCCACTCGTCGCGGATGTTCCTGGCGGGCGCGAACGTCGAGGTGCCATTTCTCAAGATTGTATTGCGCAAAGCGTATGGTCTTGGAGCAATCGCCATGTCTGGGGGCGCTGACGATGCGGCAGTCTTCACGATTGCGTGGCCGACCGGTGAGTTCGGGCCGATGGCGCTGGAAGGTGCAGCGAAGCTCGGCTATCGCAACGAGTTAGCGGCCATTATCGATCCTGCAGAGCGGAAAAAGCGATTCGACGAAATGGTTGCGGGGTTGTACCAACGGGGGAAAGCGCTCAATGTCGCGACGCACTTCGCTATCGACGATGTGATTGATCCGGCGGACTCGCGGCGGTGGATAGCCAATTCACTCCGTTCGACGCCAGTCGCAACTCGACGTACGGTCAAGAAATACCCGTTCATAGATTGTTGGTAAGGGACAGACCAATTGATAACGTCGTTCGGTATATAGGTTTCCTAAATGAATTGTACCGAAGGTAGCGAATTTCCCTGTAGAGACGCCCCGGCGGGGCGTCTCTACGCCAATTGGGGATGATGCTCGATCCACATTTGAAATAGGATCCCTATACATGGGAGCCTTTGATTTGCGCGTGGTGGAGGAGCATAGTGGCATGACTTACCGAGGATCTAGAATTCACAGCAAAATGTCATTGCAAAAAGGAGGACAGCATGGCAGCAAAGAGTACAGAAGCAGCGCTACAGGAAGTGATAGATCGCGAGGAAATTCGCACCTTACCCGTGCGCTATTGTCACACCGTATGGCAGAAAGACTTGGACGCTTACGTCAACCTCTTTACCGAGGACGGCTCTATGTCCACCAACGATCCAGGCCTACCGAATGCGCAAGGCCGTCCAGCATTGCGCAAGATGATCGGTGAAGGATTGGACGCGATGAAGCCACGCCCCTTTATTCACAACCATGTCGTCGAGCTGCTTGGTCCGGATCGCGCCAAGGGAACCTGCTATATCGAAGTGAAACTGTTTCGCGATGGCAAGAAATACGCAATATCCGGCTGGTATAATGATGAGTATGCTAAAGTGGGCGGGGAATGGAAGTTCAAGTCGCGCAAGATCACTATCGACTCTTCTGCACCTGTGAATGAGTGAGAATTCGTGCATATACAGTTGGGGAAAAAAGAGGCGCTCACAGGTGTGACGATCAACCGTCACGAAAGGGATTCAAGGAAAGTCGTCAGTAAGCAGCTTGACTTGGTACCGAACATACAGATATGGCGGGAGTAGACAATCGCAGAACAGAATAGGGAGGGTATCAAATGGCAACACGAGATTTTGAGGTTCAGCAACTGTTAAAGGTGTATCGCAAGGGATTGATCTCTGATGAGCTCTTTGAAGCGCAGATGAAAGATGTGGGAGCGTCGAACGGCGGCCTTGACGTAGCCAATGTGTTCCCGCACCGAGGAGACGGCTCGAAAGTATCGGCGCAGGTACTACAAAAAACGGCACAAAGTGAAACCATGGTATTCACTATTCCGGCAAACTTTAGTGCCGACGGTGAGAACAGCCATAAAGGCGACCAGGTCATTTATGTGATCGAAGGCAAGGCCACGGCCCGTGTGTCGGGGAAGGAACAAGATCTCAAACCAGGGGATGTGCTGATGATCCCCGCCGGGGCACCTCACTCTTTACGCACAGGGAGTGATTCAATGTTTGGCTTTACGATCTTGGCGCCACCGGAAGCGTAAGAGGCCACTGAGAGATACGTACGCTCGCGCGTTGGGTTCAGGATGAAGGTTTTGGGTGCCACTGACGCTTGTCGTCAGTGGCACCCAAACTCATAGTGTGAGTGATGTTTTCTATACGTTTTCAGGTCAACCGTTCTTGAAAGCTCCCTCACGATCCAACTGGGTGAGGATTTGCATCCACAGCCCTACGGTTATCCCGCCGCCGGGGACACCTGCGGCTTGACCAGCTTCAAACAGTTCGCGTTTGGTGGCACCATGCTCGATCGCGCGTTTGAGATGCGCCTCAGCCCCTTCGCGGCGCCCCATGAACACGAGAATGGCCGACATCACCATCTCGCGGTATTTGACCGCTAGGGCCTGGCCTTCTCCGGTAGCGATCGCAGTATACTTCTGGAACGCTTGCGCATACTCGGGATCTTGTTGCGCCATCCAGTCGAGAAAGGCGTACAGTTGTGGGTTCGCTTCCTTATATGAGCTCGATGCAGGTTTAGTGTTCGCTCCATCTGGTGATTTACTCATGCTGTCCTCCTTTTTTTACTCTTCGTGGGTGGCTCAGCCTTTGGGCAGTCCGAGGACCCGCTCACCAATAATGTTGTGTTGAATTTCATTGCTCCCCGCCGCGATCGTCCCGCGCCGTGCCGCTAGCATGCGATGTGACCACTTCCCATGATCGATCGCTCTGGCAGCTTGATATTCGAACTGGCTGTACGGGCCCAGTAACTCCATCGCAAACATCTGGATACGCAAGTTCAAATCCGACGTGCCCAGCTTCATCATTGACCCCTCTGGACCAGGCGGGAGCCCTTGCAATTGACGGGTGAGCTGGCGAAAGCTGGTATACTTGAGTGCGGACGCCTCACAGGCGAAGCGTACGATACGTTGCCGTACGTCGCTATCTTCCCAAGCCGGACGACCGTTCAGTTCGACCTTTTTCGCGAGATCAATGAGCTGCCGCACTTCGACCATCATGTCGGTGCGCCCCCCGTGGATCGTGCGTTCGAACATCATGTTCGTTATCGCCACCATCCAGCCTTGGTTCTTGTCTCCCACGAGGTTTGCCTTGGGTACTTGCACGTCGTCGAAGAAGACCTGGTTAAAGCCGTGTTCACCGGTGATCTGGATCAATGGTCGGATAACAATGCCCGGACTTTTGAGATCGACCAACAGGTAGCTTAACCCTTTGTGCTTTGGTGCATCCGGGTCAGTACGGCACAGCAGGGTGGTGAAATCGGCATGGTGGGCATTGGAGGTCCACACCTTCGAGCCGTTAACGAGGAAGTGATCCCCACGATCGACGGCGCGTGTCTCCACCGCGGCGAGATCCGACCCGTGATTTGGTTCCGATAATCCTTGACACCAAATCTCCTCAGCCGGAGGAATCTTGGGGATATAGCGCTGCTTCTGTTCTGGTGTCCCCCACTGCATCAACGTTGGTCCGACGCGGGCGATGCCTTGAAAATTGACCGTTGGCGGGGCTTTCACGCGTTCGAGTTCTTCATGGTAGATGACTTGTTGGATGAGGGACGCACCACGACCGCCATATTCTTTAGACCAGTGGATACACATCCAGCCGCCGTGAGCGAGCTGACGATGCCAGGCGCGGCGACGTTCAAACTCCTCTTTGGTATCGGGATCATGCAGCTCGCCGTCGTCTCTCCAGTCGCGAGGTAGGTTCTTGTCCAGCCAGCTCCTAAACTCTTGGCGGAACACTTCATCTTCTGCCGCAAATTTGAAATCCATCGATCTTCCCTTTCTTTGCTACGCCCTCACAAATCCATTGGCAGTTGTAAATACTCTTTATAAATGAAGTCGCGATGGGCCAGCAACGCGGGAGTGACCGCGGCCCCAACGACTGGATTAGTATTGGTGAAAGAAATGCGCAAGGGTTCAGGGATAGGGCAGAGTTCCGGCGGCAGTGGTTTGATCAGTACTGCAAATGTCGCCCAATAGATGTCCAACGCAGACAGTTGGTTACCAATAAAAAATCTGCTGCCTTTGGCGCGCTGTTGTTCGAGTCTCGCATTTAACAACTGGAGGATCTGCGCCACGTGAGCCGGTGCTCCCGCAGCTGCGGTGTGATCGTATCCGTACTTCCCGCCGAGATATGAGGCAAAGGTCCGTACGCCCTCGTCACCCTGTGGACTCGTGAGCATGCCATCCACCAGCATAACACGACGTGACCAACCAAAACCGTTCTCGCCACACAATTCATTCGCATAGCCGAATAGCAGCGTTCGGTCCTCGATCGTTTCCGGAATCAACGCGGGCTGCGGAGCCAAACGTTCAGTGAGGTACAGTTGTTCAATCCAGGTACTGCGCGGTCGCTCGTCGTTCCACACTGCCACCGGCGCGCTGCTCTGGCTCGTCCAGGCTTGCAACGCGGCATCATGC
>JAYVFX010000354.1:0-4745 GCA_043772795.1 Deltaproteobacteria bacterium | reverse complement strand
CATCTCCCGTCAACGCACGCGCTAGGCCTCGGCTATCACGGATACCACCATTCTCAGGATCCAGGGCTACTGCCTTTTGGCACGCATCCATCACTTCAGTCGCATGCCCCGCTACGCTCCCGTCCCAACAAAGGACATTCCAATCCTCGGCAGAAATCTCTAACGCCGGATAAAACTGTTGTGTTTCTGCATACTTCGCGCGCGCTTCTTGGACCTTTCCATCTTTCGCCAGGGCTCTTCCGTTCTTCACCAACCCCGGAGCGGCGAGCTTGCGCGCTTCACTGTCGGGATCAAGGGTCAGGCTGGGGTCGAAGCTCCGTGCCTCACGAAAGATTGCAATCGCCTCCTGCCATTGCCCTTCTTCTGCAAGCTTTTTACCTTTTTCAACCAGTCCTGGGGCAGCAAGTTTGTGTGCTTCAACCTCTGGGTCAAAGGTCAGACTGGGGTCTGCACTACGAGCCTCGCGGAAGATCGCAATCGCCTCTTCCAGCTTTCCCTCTTTTGCCAGCTTTCTCCCTTCGTCGAAGAAGTCTGAGCCGATGGGTAAGTCTGCACACGTCTTGAGATACGGTTCGTCACCAAGGTACTGTTGCCATTCTGCACGGGTGAGGTTCCGATTTAAGCGCGAGCATGCTTCGGCAATCATATCTTCTGGTCGCCAGAGAGACAGGCGCGCGGTCTGGTCGGCACTAGCGGTGGCGAGGGTCTTGCCATCGGGACTAAAGGCGACGTGGATCACCTCGCGCTCATGGGTGAGCCGGGCGAGTTCCTTGCCGGTGGCGACGTCCCACAGGCGCGCGGTGTTGTCCGCAACCTCAAAATCAAACGAATTCCCACTGGCGGTGGCGAGCACTTTACCATCGGGACTAAAGGCGACGTCGGACACGGTGTCCTCATGGGTGAGGCGGGCGAGTTCCTTGCCGGTGTCGACGGCCCACAGGCGCGCGGTCTTGTCGTCACTGGCGGTGGCGAGGGTCTTGCCATCGGGACTAAAGGCGACGTAGGACACCCTGCCCTCATGGGTAAGGCGGGCGCGTTCCGTGCCGGTGGCGACGTCCCACAGGCGCGCGGTCTTGTCCTCAACCTCAAAATCAAACGAATTCCCACTGGCGGTGGCGAGCACTTTACCATCAGGGCTGAAGGCGACGTCGGACACGGTGGCCTCATGGGTGAGGCGGGTGAGCTCTCTGCCAGAGGCCACATCCCATAGGCGGGCGGTCTTGTCTCCACTGGCGGTGGCGAGCACTTTACCATCAGGACTGAAGGCGACGTCGAACACGAGGCCCTCATGGGTATGGGTGAGGCCGGTGATCTCTTTGCCCGTGACCACGTCCCATAACTGTGCGGTGTCGTCCGCAACCCTAAGACTAGACGAACTCAAACTCCCACTGGCGGTGGCGAGCACTTTACCATCGGGACTAAAGGCCACGTGATTCACCCTGTCCTCATGGGAGAGCCGGGCGCGTTCCTTGCCGGTGTCGACGGCCCACAGGCGCGCGGTCTTGTCGGCACTAGCGGTGGCGAGGGTCTTGCCATCGGGACTAAAGGCGACGTGGTTCACCGTGGCCTCATGCGTGAGACGGAGGGTAGCGCGCTGCAGTAAGCTGCTACCTTGCCGTAGAAGCTGGTCGGCTTCCAGTGATGGCGACCGCTGCATCGCTTCCACCGCGAGCAGGACACTACGTTCGAGGAGTGCTGGAGCTTGATCTCTCGCCAGCGCGGAGCGTGCGGCTAACTGGCTGGCGAGTACAAGTTTCTGCTGCTGTTCTGCGAGCTGCCATTGATGGTCTGCAAGCTGTCGTTGAGAATTAGCAAAAACTGCCAGAACAGCAGCTCCGAGCCCAAGCAAGACGAACAATCCTGTTAAACGCCGGAAAAGGGTCGTTGATCGAGCTTGTTCGCGGGCGCGTTTCTCAGCTTCTTGAGCAAGTGCTTGTGCGGCTTGCAGTTCGCGCTGTTGTTGCGCTTTCTTTTCGTCTTCCTCGGTTTTGCGTAAAGCGAGACTCTCTTGAACAAAGTGCCGTTCGTCGGCGCTGAGGTCGCCTGAGCGCTCGCCCAGCCAGCGCTCGGCCTCTTCTAATAACGCGCCACGCAGCAAACCGCCTTTTTCTGTATCACTCGCGGTGCGTTGCCATTCTTCGAGAGCAAATTGCAGGCGTTGCTTCCACAACAGGAAGGGGCGGTTTTCTTTGAGCCAGTCTTGGAAGCGTTGCCAGGTGAGCAGCGTATTATAAATAATTTCAACTGTGGCCTTTTTATGCTCGACTGATGTAACGACAAGGCGCGCGGTGGCAAGTTTCGCGACCACCCGATGGGTAGCTTCACGTTTTTCCCCACTGGGGCTCAAGTCGGTAAGGAAACGCTTTTGCCGCGCATCGCTCATGCCGAGGGCAGTATCGCCGACTTGTACCAACTGCATGAGAATGTGACGTGCGAGTGTCTGTTCGTCTGGGGACAATTGCGTAAATGTCTGTTCGGCCAGCTCTGGCAGATCACCCGTCAGTTCACCAAGTTTGTGGTACTCTTCATGGGTGAGAAACCCTTCACTGCATTTCTGCCAGAGTCGATGGAGGGTATGCTCTAATAGCGGCAGGACGGTACTCTGGGCAGCGCGGCCACTTTTTCCTGTTGTGGAGGCAATCTCGATGGCGTTATCCACAATCGTTTCGATCAAACCATCTTGAAACGCCAGTCCCACTGCCGCCGCCGGTTCACGGACAATATCGTTGAGATTACCGCGTTCAATCACTGTCGGCAGTGAGAAGACGTTGTCGGTGTTCCACCAGGTCTCAAGTAGTGATGATGGGATATCCTGCGGTAAAGAAGGTATGAGGTCATTGCGTATGACCACCACTACCGAGAGCGGTAACTTGGCGTTGAGTAGCTGTTCAAGCTGGGTCAGAAAACGCTCACGTATTGGCGCCGAGCAGTTGAGGAGCATGGCCTCGAATTGATCGAGAATCAGTACCAGGCGTTCTTGAGCAGGATGGGTTTGTCGCCACTGCTCAACGGCTGCGACCAAGTTTTGCTCAGCGTTGACGAGTCCTTGGATTTGTAAGGCGGTAAACGGGTCGGCGTCTGGTTGCACAACCAGCACCGCCCAAGTTGGCCGCTCTTCACGGAGTGTAGGGATTAGTCCTGCTTGTATCAACGAGGTTTTGCCACTCCCTGACGGACCGGTGATCACCAGCAACGGCTGTTTTTGCAGCACCAAGCGCTGTCGTAGTTGCTCTACCACTTCTTGACGACCAAAGAAGAATTCCGCATCGGCTTCATGAAACGGCTGCAGGGCACGGTAGGGCGAGGCCTCGAACCGCATCCGTTGCAGACCTTCGCCAGGCAAGGTTGTTCCCGCGCCATCCCAGGGCGCGCGAGTGTTTACTAGCAATTGGGCGAAAGTTTCGTAGCGTTGCGCCAGCACCAGGCTTTCGCCGCGCCGTTCGGCAAGTACGGCAATGTTCTCGCCATAGGCATACGGCGGGACGTGTTGGATCAGGGCGTGGTTGAAATAGGTATCGAGATGACAGTCTTGCAGACCGTACACGTCCTGGAACATCTGCTCAAATTGTGTCTGATAGCCGACGATGTCACCGTTCGGTGTGCCTTTGCGCCAGTATTGGCGGAGTGTGTTCTCCGTCGGTTCGATGCGAGACGCGAGAGGAAACACCACTAGTGGGCGCAGGTCATCGGATTGACGACGATAGTTTGTCGCCCGCTGAACGAGCCCCAAGATGCCAGTCAAGCTTTGCCGATTAGGCGTGAAGACCACGACCAGCTTCTCGGGCAGCAGCATGGTGCAAATGCCGCTCACATCGGTGAGTCCAGTACGCGAATCGACCAAGACGTAGCCATACTGCTCGGCGAGCGATTCGGCAAAAACGCGCAGTAAGAGCGGAGCTTGATGATAGAACGTTTCCCAGCGGAAGGTATTGACGCGCGAAGAGTATTCTTCTCCGAAACGCCCAGCTTTGATCAACGATAAACCGGGAATATCGGTCTCCAAAATAAAGCGGCGCAGGTCGATCTCTTCTAGCAGCGCGGCAGCTGCGTCTTCTTCCAGGGGACTTTTACGGGCGCCGTTCTGGAGCTGGAGTTTCGCGTCGAGTTCCCAGAAGAAGTCAATTAACCCAGGGTGTTCGTCGAGCGCTTGGTCGTTCGCATGACCAAAACGATTCGTGAATTGCGCGCGGAAGTAACGATGTAGTCCTGGGGCCTCAAGGTCCCAGTCGATCATCAGAATACTTTTGCTTGGGCTCTGACGCTGAGCGAGCACACAGGCGGCATTCGCCAGCGCCATCGAACGGCCAGTCCCGCCTTTGTACGAGTAGAAGGTAATAACCTGACCAGGACGGTTGGAAGAAGCCATCAAGTTTTCTTACTATCTTGGGAACAGGGCTGAGGGTCCCTGCGCCTCTTCCAGCCATTGTTTAATCTCAGCTTCGCTAGGAAGGGTAAATTTGTCGCAGCCATTGCAAGCGTCTTGTGGAGATGACTTCAACCGCTTGTAGTGTTCACCGATAAGCGCAGCAATCTCGCGAATTTTCGGGGCATACTCCGGATTACGAGCAATTTCTACTCATGCTTCGCTGAGAATTGAGGTGCCGAAAGAGCAATTTTAGCGCAAGATCAGGGGATGAAAGAAGAGCGCACCCTGATGTCAGGACACATTTGCTAAACTGGCCTCCAGGTCAAGCGTAATACGTGGGGAGAGATGGGCAAACAAGCGATTGTCGGTTTGGAGTAAG
>JAYVFX010000353.1:0-5072 GCA_043772795.1 Deltaproteobacteria bacterium | reverse complement strand
GTTGAGGGCTTTTTCCATGTAGGCCACTTCTTCCGGAGTCACTTCTACCCGATGTTCACCCAAGACTGCGATCGGGACATCACACGCATCACAGTCGAGAATTGTAAAGCGCATAGGGTAGTGGAATTCAGCATACCACTGGGTGTAACGGGCAAGCTCACAGAGATCACAACGCCGCTCGGCCACAGGCGACCCTCCTTCGGCCCAGATTGCACTCTCCCAGAGAGGACAGCATAATCGCTGGGCGGCATCTTACGGAGGAGCCCCAACAATGGCAAGGAGTGAAGGCAAACGAACGCAACGCACGATTTTGTGGCTTGGTGTAGTGATCGCGTTTATTGGTTACTTCTTTTGGGCCTTGCGGTCAGAAGAAGTATTCCGAGTTGTCACGAAAAAATTGGAGCAGACCGACGCTGGAGTGATCGTCAGTGGGGAAGTGCACAATACTACGAAAAGCGCATCGGCCATCACTGTCGAAGTCACCCTCTTTAATCACCGCGGTCAGAAACTCTCGGAGGAGACGGTGACACTCACTGACGTTCAAGCCGGAGGCACCACGCCGTTTCGCACGCAACCAAAGCAGCTCACTGATGTAAAAGATTATACGATCTACGTGAATACCGGCAGGAATATGTACGGGAATTAGCGTAGTCTATTGACGGCGCTGCTCAAGCGTATTACGTCACGTAATACGCTTCCAAGATAGGGAGAATCATGAGCACTCGAACCGTCCGACTCGATGAAGAAACTGAACAGGCGTTGCGTCACATCGTTGAGGTTACGGGCCTTTCCATGTCTGCAGCACTCAAAAAAGGTCTGTTGACGCTGCAAGAGGAGGTGGCGCAACGTGCAGAGTGCACTCCGTATGATGTTTACCGCACGTTAGACCTCGGGCCAGGTGGTTACGCGATAACGCCTTCTACACAAACACGCCGTGGGGTTCAGGAAGCTATCAGAAGAAAGCTGCGACGATGATTCTGATCGACACTGGCCCCTTCGTTGCCTTATTTGACCCGCGAGACGATCAGCATCAACGCTGTCGAAGCATTCTCCAAAGGATACGGGAACCTCTCTACACAACTGTGCCGGTGCTCACCGAAGTGTTTCACATGCTCTCTCCAGAAAGCATCGGAGCAGACCGCCTCAGAGACTTCATCCTCAAAGGAGGAGCACTCCTGTGGTTTATGGATAACACGGCTGTACATCGAGCCTTTGCTTTGATGGAACAGTACGCCGATCATCCTATGGATCTTGCGGATGCTTCTCTCGTCGTTGCTGCCGAGGTGCTAAAGACCGGCAAAATCTTTACCATCGATCGGCAAGACTTTGAAACCTATCGCTTCCAACGTGGACATCGCTCGTACCGCTTCGAACTTGTAAGCTAACGTGATGAGCAGATATTCCTATGCGTAAATCTTTGCTCTCTGCGGTTGAAGCCATTGCCGACATCCCCGATGGTGCCAGCATTCTTGTCGGTGGCTTTGGTGTTCTCCAGGGATGGCCCCACGAGTTGTTTTTCGCGCTACGTGCACGTGGCACTAAAAATTTGACGCTCATTTGCAACTCGCCAGGCTTTGGCCCCTTTTCACCGCAGATTTTAGCCGAAAATCACCAGATCAAAAAACTCATCGCCTCGTTTGGCGGTTACTCGTACCGCACGACTCCATTATCCGAACAAATTGGTCGTGGTGAGGTCGAGTTTGAGATGGTCCCACAAGGCACGTTGGTCGAACGCATCCGCGCGGGCGGTGCTGGTATTCCGGCATTCTTCACACCAACAGGAGTTGGAACGGTTGTCGAAGAAGGAAAAGAGAAGCGCGTCTTCAACGGACGCACCTACCTGATGGAAACTGCTATCCGTGCGGACTTTGCGCTTATTCGCGCCCACCGTGCGGATACTCACGGCAATCTTGTCTATCGTCGTACCGCACGCAACTTCCATCCACCGTTCGCTACTGCCGCCGATGTGACAATTGCTGAAGTCGATGAAATTGTTGAGCCTGGTCAGTTAGACCCGGAAGCAGTAGCAACACCTGGCATTTTTATTCAGCGCCTTGTTCGTCGCGAGACACCCCTCCGTAAAGAAACCGTTTTTGAGATGATGCGCAGTATGGGTCGCAATGTGAAAGCAGCCGAAACTGGCAACGAAGGCGGACGGGGGCTTTCACCCGAGTTGATGGCGTTGCGTGCCGCGCGGCTGCTCGAACCTGGACAATATGTGAATCTCGGGATTGGGCTCCCCACCTTGGTATCTGATTTTATTGCTCCCGAAGTCACGTTGCATGCGGAGAACGGCATCTTGGGCTATGGGCGCATCGCTCCACCTGGAGAAGAAGACATCGATCTGTATAACGCCAGCTCTCAGCTTGTGACACTCCTTCCAGGCGCGAGCTTCTTTCACAGTGCCGACGCCTTTGGCATGGCACGTGGTGGCCATCTCGATACGGTTATTCTTGGTGGCTTCCAAGTCGCTGAGAACGGAGATCTCGCCAATTGGAAAACTCCGAGCATGAGTGCCGGAGCAGTTGGCGGGGCAATGGATCTCGCAGCGGGAGCACGAACATTGATCGTTATCATGTTCCACACCACAAAAAGTGGCGAATCGAAGCTATTGCAGAGGTGTACGTATCCATTGACTGCCTGTGGGAAGGCGTCGTGGGTTGTGACTAACCTTGCGTTGCTTCAAGTTGACCAAGAAGGGTTTCTACTGCGCGAAGTTGCACCGGGAGTGACAGTGGATGAAGTCAGAGCAGCCACAGCAGCGCCACTGCGTGTTGCCGCTGACGTACGGACAATGGAATTCTAATCATGAACGGCTCTGCTCCATTCGATCAGCGCGCCTTCCGTGTAGGCACAGTCGCTGGAGGGCTCGCACTGATTGCAACCCTGGGCGCGTTCAAGAACTTCATGGCGATGTTCTCAGGTGAACGCGATGGCTACGTTCTGTTTGGTTTTCTCGCGTTACAATACTCAGCTTCACAAGTATGGTTTGGTTATGCCTTCAACGGACTCACCGGGCAACTTCTACGGATTCCTCACATTCTGCTGTACAGCGCTGCCGCCTATGGATTATGGACCCGCCGCGCGTGGGCCTGGTATCTGATGGTCGGTTATCTTGTCTATATCGTCATATCACTTGGTGTATTTACGTTACTCTATCCGTGGGGCCTGCTGACCGGCGAACCCTATCCTGAACCATATCGCACCAGCGAAACTCGCTTCTTCTTCGAAGCACTCGCTATCATCGTCGCGATTGAGTGGTTTCTCTATCGCCAGCGTGACGTGTTTGGCGTAAGAACGACCGGGAGCCCGTAGTCCCGTCAGGCTTAGGATAAACTCCGTGAAGGGTCTCTCACAGAGATTCGTCGCTGCGCTCAAAATGACATAACCGGGGGTCGCATCGTCAGGTGTACGAATGTTAGGCATGCTTCCTCAGGTCCCATTCTACTGTTATTTTCAGGACTTTCCGCTTTTTTTTTGAATCTGAACCGACATGAACCGAAACCCGAACCGTATTGAACAAATATCCCCTTTACAAAGTGGACGATCCTTTTTAATTCTTTTTGGAAAGTCGGGGAAACCACTAGAATCGAAGAAAAAATACACCCAGATTTTGATCGGGCACTGCCCGGGATGGGCATCCCCAACACAACCGCTTTTTCGGTTAACCGGAGTGAGGAGTTATGACACAGGGCACAATCCAGGCGAACCAATCCTTCTCGACATGGTTACACACCCGGGCAGGCCGTGTGGTCGTACAGAGTTTGATCGTGCTGATGACCATTCAAGGCTGGCCGCTGCACGAGCTCAGTCGCTCGTATCAGTGGCAGCCCCCGACCTGGCTCGGCGCTGTGGGTACTGGCCTCAGCCAGCTCGACCAGGCGCTGAGGCAGTGGGGCGGACAGATGACCGCCGAGGCCGCCAATGCCGCGCGCATCTTTACCATTGATCCCGCCTGCGCCGGGCCCGGCGATACCGTGCGCCTCACCGGCAACGGCTTTGGTGCGCAGAATGTCCGTATCTATGTGGGCGGGCAAGAAACCAGTCCAGGAATCATCACCGGCGGGGCCCAAGCCTAAGTGGTGAGTGCCTTTGGCAATCGTACGACGTTTATCGTGCCAGCGACGGCCACGCCGGGTGTGAACATCGTCTGGGCGGTCAATCCCGGCAATCACGCGGGCTCGATCGCCTTCAGAGTGAGAAGCGCTGAAATTTGCGGCGACAATATCGATCAGGATTGTTCGGGCACGGCCGATGATCCCGCCATTTGTACCCCCGTCAATCACGCTCCCATCAGCCATGCCGGCAGTGACCAAACCAAACCGGTCGGCACGACCGTCCAGCTGAACGGCACGGCCTCCAGTGACTCCGATGGCAACCTGCTGAGTTTTAGTTGGGTGTTCCTCAGTAAACCGACCAGCAGCACGGCGACGCTAGGCGGCACGAATAGTGCGACCCCAACGTTTGTCATTGACAAAGCCGGGACTTACACCGCCCAACTCACGATCAGTGACGGCAGTCTCAGTAGCACGGACACCGTCGTGATCTCCACGAGTAACAGCGCACCGAGTGCGGAGGCTGGGCCTGACACCGGCGGGCAGGTCGGCACGACGGTGACGCTCGATGGCAGTGGGTCGTCTGACGTCGACGGGAATGCCTTGACCTATCAGTGGACGCTTCTCAGCACGCCCGCGACCAGTACTGCGACGCTCACCGACCCGACCAGTGTCACCCCCAGTCTCACGATTGACGTGTTTGGCGACTACGTCGTGCAGCTGGTGGTCCATGATGGCACGGTGAACAGTGCCGCGGATACAGTAACGCTCAGCACACTCAATAGCCCGCCCGTCGCCCATGCGGGGGCAGACCAGCGTGCGCAGGTCAACGAGACGGTCACCTTGGATGGCACCACTTCTAGTGATGTTGATGGCAATACCCTGTCCTACAGTTGGAGTCTGCTCAGCAAGCCCAGTGGCAATGTCGTTAACCGGTCTCATAGTGAGTGACTCCTAGAATTGCGACGTGGATCCTGATCATCTCCACCCTGGTTACCCCGTCGCGCGCAGCAGGGG
>JAYVFX010000352.1:0-8903 GCA_043772795.1 Deltaproteobacteria bacterium | reverse complement strand
GCCTCGTCATTCCCGCGAAAGCGGGAATCCATCCGTTCGTTCCCCACGGTGTCAGCTATGGGTAATTGGAGAATAACTTTATCTCCCTCACCCTAGCCCTCTCCCGGTGGGAGAGGGAATTCCAAAGACAAACACAACGAAAAAGGCAAGGAGCATTTGCCCCTTGCCTTCACACTGACAGTTATTTTTCCCGAGCCCCACGACTAGGCTCTTGGAGAGTTTTCTCCCTGAAGCCTACAGCCTTCAGCCTTCAGCCTTTCTCGTTACTTGCCAGCCCGAACCGTTGCCGACGTGCTGACGTCAACCGCAGTGCGGCGTGGCTGCGGCGACGGCTTCCAACTCTTCACTTCTGGCCCGACTTCTTTGGCAAACATCTTCATGCATTGTTCGACTTGGTCGTATGGCAGGCTCTGATAACTGAACGCACCGTTGACTTCAAAGTCACCAATCAGTTCCCGACGCTTGCGCAACTTGGCGATGATCATGTCCGGCGTTCCCCACAAGTTTGCACTGAGAAAATCTTCAACCACGGCATCTTGTCCTGCGGCCTTCATTGCCTCCGACGCTTTGGCATAGTGCTGGTACGAGTTACCGGTGCCAGCAAAATGGTCACCAAGCATTTCGTAATGTTCCATTACGCTAAAGTAGTAGCCGACGATGTTCTTGCGTGCGACTTCTTCAGCTTTCTTCAAATCAGGATAGCAGGCAACGAAATCGGCAATGTGAATCGGCGGGGCTTCTTCTCCATTATTCTTCTGGCGATATTCTTCGCGATACGCCCAGATGGTGTCCGCAACTTTTTCCCATGACATTTGCGAGAACAACATCGCGCCGAGCCCAAGCGACGCGGCTACAGAGAATGACTCAGGCGACATACACACCATGTAGCGACGGCCTTTGAAACTCTTAATCGGGCGAGGACGCACTTCGATACGCTCTTGCTTGTAGTATTTGCCGTTGCCTTCAACGAACCCGCTCTCCAACCCCTTCACAATCATCTCCGAGGCTTCGTTAAAGCGATCACGCGCTTCGGACATATCAACACCCATTCCGCGATACTCGCGACGCGCGAGGCCGCGGCCAAGGCCGAGAACGGCACGACCATCGGACAGGTGATCAAGCAGAACCATCTTCTCTACGACCCGCATCGGGTTGTTCCACGGAACGATGATGGCACCAGTCGCGAGCTCAATGCGCTCGGTGCGCGCTGCGATATAGCTGAGATACTGCATGTTGTCCGGGCAAATTGAATAATCAAAGAAGTGATGTTCCACTGGCCACAGAATGTCGTATCCCCAGTTTTCTGCTTCAATCGCCAGACGCAGTTCATGCTTGTACATCTCGCGGTCGGAGTAGTCTTTGTGGTTCTGAATGACCATCTGAATACCGATTTTCATGTCGATTCCTTTCGTGTCACTCCGCGCGAGGCTTTCCTGGCATCGGGCGGGATCAGTAAGAATTTCTCTAGACGCTATCTCAATCGGGTGCCGAGAGCAAGGAGAACGCTCACGCCACGCAATACCGCTCTCTCTCCTGAACCACTCTCCCCTCTTCCATAAGTTTCTGCAGGTGAAGCACCATAGAATTCTTCTCGACTGCATCGACCCAAACGACTTCAGGGTAGTCCTTCCGATACACAATGCGTTTCTTAATGATCTCTACGAGCGTGCGTGGTTCTGCAAGAAAATCGAGGAGGAGTTGCTCACGCTCATAGACGACATCAAGGTAACGTTGGACCACCGCTTCTTGATCCTGCTCGCAAATGCCTACGTGGTGGAAACTCACCAGCGTATTGCTACTCAACGCCCGAATCTGCTCCAGCGACGCGATAGTAGACACCAGATCAGAGGTGGCATCTCCATAGACTGGACCGAACCTGGTAAGATCCCAATCGCCTAAGAACAGCAGTCCTTCATTCTCAAAAAAGAAACAGCAGTGTCCACCAGTGTGGCCAGGGGTATGTAGCACACGCATACGGGTGTGGCCGAAGTCGAACACTTGTCCATTCTGAAGCTCAACAATCTGTTCGCGTGGTTGATAATGATACTTATCGACCAGTACGGGTCGCCAGATTTCATTAGCAGCTTCACTCATGCCGTAGTAGTCAAAAAGCGTCTCTAGCGAGCGCATCGCTGGAGCGTCAAGTGCATGGATGTGAAGTGGCACTTCAGGAAACCAATGGTTCCCGATCCAGTGATCCTCGTGATAGTGACTATTGAGCAGCATATCCACAGGTCGGTCTGTGACCTTCCCTCGCATTTCATACACCGTCTGTGAAGGGTCAATCAGTGCGGTAACATCGTCTTCGACCAGGATCGAATTCCCATGTGGATACTTGCCGTTTTTCTCACCAATAATGACTTTGACTCGACCAAAACTGCGTATTTCTGCCATGAAGCCTCCATGAAGTGCGGGTTGCCGTGGCGAGGTTAGCTGTTGAGTGCATCCAATCAAGTAGGGGAGACCTGGCAAAGCATTGACCGATCCTTGTGGGTGTGTAGAGTGAGAAGGAGATTTCCACACTGAAAGAGGCAAGACCCATGCGTTCATCTGGAGCTTTGGCAAGGAAAAATTTGATGGTCGACGAAGAAGAGGTTCGTACGCTGAAGCGTGTTTTGCAGGTCGCTACTGAGTCAGAAGCGGTTCGTATTGCGATACGAGACCGTCTTGCTCTGGAAGAAGCTCAAGCGGCTTTCCACCGCATTCGTGGGCGTGGAGGCCTGGAAGATACGTTTCGTCGGAGTGCTCCTGCTTTACGCAAACAGTCGTGATGACTACTTCGCTTGTCGTTTTCGATACCTCGATCTACATCCCTTACCTTCGGGGAGGAGCGTATACAGCTCTGATAGAAAACGCTAACCGTACTGCTCGCGTTCGCCTCAGTACGGTTGTCTTGAGTGAATTATACGCTGGGACCCGATCTGCCCGCGATAAAGTAGACTTAGATGTCGTCCATCGCTCGTATCAGGCGTTAGGTTTTCTCGTTGTACCTACGGTCCACGATTGGATACGGGCGGGACAAAGTATTCGTCGCTATAGTCGCCTTTACGGGGCTATTGAACCTCGGGAACATGTAAACGATATACTGATCTTACTTGCAGGGGCAGCCGTTCGTGCTGAAGTTGTTACTGAGAATGCCAGACACTTCACACGTTGGGCGTCATTACTGCGTCGTATGAGAGTCGTGGTGCGCGTACGAGAAGTACATCGAGAGGATTACTTAGACCGAGATGGGTAGGACAAATGTCCATACCGCTACAAACTGCTTACGACCTCAAACGCTTCTTCACTCTGCGTGAGACTGTAGAAACGCTCGACCTTGCTGCTCTGCCAACGGTGCGCCTGGTTGCTCCGCAAACAGTTCCAGCTTTTTGCCGAGTCGGGATTCTGTGCGGGTCTTTTAATCCGCTCACCTTTGCGCATACCACCTTGGCTGAAAAGGCAAGCGAAGCCTTTGATCTCGACTGCGTCTTCTTCACGCTTGCCAAAGTCACGGTCGATAAAGAACAGGTAATCGGTCTGAGTCTAGAAGATCGCTTATTATCGCTGGCTCTTTACGCCGAACACCGGCCCCTGCTCGGAGTCGCACTGGTTAACCGCGGACTCTATTTTGAACAAGTACAGGCGTTTCACTCTTTGTTTGGTGCTCAGACAGAGTTACACTTTCTCATTGGCATGGACAAACTGTTGCAAATCTTCGATGCGCGGTATTATCAGGATCGGAATGTAGCGCTGAAGCAGCTCTTTCGTCTTGCTTCGCTCATTGTTGCTAATCGCGGCGACATGGATGAACAAAGCTTTACGCAATTACTCGATCGGTCAGAGAATAGGCCTTTCCGCAAATATGTTCGCTTCTTTACACTTCCTGCAACCATCACTGACCTGTCCGCAACCCAAGTTCGTCAGACCCTCGCTGCAGAGCAGCGAATCTCAATTTATGTCCCGCCAGAAGTAGAGGCATTCATCAACGAAACCCGCGCTTATCATCCGCCGCTCCATTCCGACGATGAAACGATCGATGCTTACACTGTCCGCCAGACGTTCCTCGTCGCACTGTATACGGAGCGCATATGGGCAGAGCAGGCCGTCGATTTTCGCCAAGTCATGCAACAAGCACTTTCCCTTGACGCAGAAGGCCGGGCGCTTCGCCAGACTCGCAACAGTACCGGTCTCATTCATTATCTTCGCGCCCGCTATTCTACCTGATCGCCAAGGTCCCGCTTGGTAACTCTCCCTTATCTTAATCGATCAGACCTCCAATGATGACAGAACACGGGTTTTGTAAACTACGAAACAATTCCCCCGTGAACCCCTGAAACTCATATTAATAAAAACGTAGGAGAATATCGAAATAATGCGGAGCCCATTTGTTGGAGTCAATTGGGCCCCTGCTTCTTTGGTTCACCCGCAATTTTACGGTAAAGTAACAACCAAAGGAGTATTTTTTTATAATGCATTTGGGAGAAAAAAATGCACGCCAAAAATCCAAAGGTGAAAAAGCTCCGATCCCAACATCCTCGTCTCCAAGATTCCACCGACAACATCCGACGAGTGCGGAACCAGAGCTGGCAACTCGGATTGAGGAGTTCGTTACCCTACCGACGGTCCGCAAGCTGATTGAACAGTTTGCCTCCCAAGATGTAGAGATAGTCACAATTGCCCTTCGGCACGCGCAGATGTCAAGCACCTTTTTGGATCGTCTCCGTGGTCGGTATCGGCAGTTGCTGCCTCTCTTACAGGTAGAAGCCCAGCGGGCATTGCAGTTCCTGGCCATCCAGGCTTTAACCGCGTCTCGTCAAGAGGTATCTACACAGCAAACCGCAGCATCCACAGTGCAGCACGGATCGCAGCCTACGCTTGAGATCCTCCGGGAACAACTTGCCGATTACTTTGCCAACGCGGACGCGCCAGGAGAGACTTTTAGCCGTAACGTATGGGACCTTATTCATGGCCCGGTGGATAGCGAACGATTTGCAGTCTTTTCCCTACGGATGAATAGCGTCCTTCGCCGCTTGCTCACCTCTTTCGTCGAAGCGCTCGAATGCCTCCGTCTGGACCCAACCAATCTTGAATAACTGAACCCATCGACGGATAGAAGCACGAACAGGTAAGGGGTGCGCATCGCCCCGCCCGCCTCTTTACCTACGCGCCCCCACCATAGCCCTTGAACTACGAAGTTTATATAATGCAGAGATAATGGAGCAGCCAACAACACCTCTTGCTATCCTCTTCGCCGACATTAGTGGAAGTACTCGCCTCTATGAAACCCTCGGTGATACGGTCGCTCGGCAACGGGTTGCGGACTGCCTGTCAGTGCTTACCGAAGCGATTCAGCGACATGGAGGAACAGTCATAAAAACTATTGGTGATGAGGTGATGAGTACGTTCCCGAACGCCGAAGTTGCAGTACAGACCGCCTGTGCCATGCAGGAGTCCCTCGCTGAACGTGCTGTCCTCAGTAAAACCCCGCTTACCATTCGGGTTGGGTTACACTATGGACCTGCCCTGATCGAAGCGGGAGATGTTTTTGGCGATGCCGTGAATTTGGCGGCTCGTATTGTTGGTCTCGCCAAGGCGAACCAAGTCCTCACCTCACGGCAAACTGTCGATAACCTTCCAGAAACAATGCGCACCATGACCCGTCACGTCGACCGTGCCCCACTCAAAGGGAAGCAAGAAACGACCGACATTTACGAAGTGATTTGGCGGGAGGATGAACTCACCCGGATGGAAGGACCAACCCTTTCTCCGGCCCCAGCCGCAACATCGGCTCGGTTAAGTCTACGTTTTCGCGGGAAAGCGCTTGAAGTTAATCAGGAGTGTCCTGCCGTTTCCTTAGGACGTGGGCAAGAGAATGACCTCGTGATTGCAGATGACTTCGCCTCGCGAATCCACGCTCGCGTCGAGTTTCGCCGCGGCAAATTCGTCCTCCTCGATCAAAGTACGAATGGTACCTTTGTTGCCGCCCATGGTGAAAAATCTTTGTATCTGCATCGCGAAGAATTTCTCCTGCAAGGCTCAGGAGCGATCAGTCTCGGACGCCCCCTAGAAGGTGAGCCTCCAGCGGTTATACATTTTACCTGCGAATTATAAGTCTCTAGAACTCCACCTGTTTTTCTTTTTTCGTTCTTTCCTTTTTCTTCTTTTTTTCTTTCCCCAGAGAATACCAGAGGTAGCAATAGTCTTTTGTTGGGGAGTACCCGCTCTTCACATCCTTCGCTCTGTTTGAAACCCTTGGTCTCAGTTTTGCATCCGAAGAAAGCAGCCACAAATTTGACAATACAAAGCAGGGTCTAGTAGGCTGGCAAGGGGATATTCAACAACCTCTTTCTCCTCCTCCTTCAGATCCCTTGCTCGTATACACACTCACCGTGACGGCATAACCGCAAGGAAAAGGAGAAAGGCATGAGTGACAGTCAGGAACTCGATCGTCTTCGAGGAAAGGCCCAACACATCCGTCGGTATATTATTGAGATGCTGGCAGCAGCAGGGTCAGGCCACCCGGGTGGAAGCCTCTCGGCTACGGACCTTGTAACCTGTCTGTATTTCAGTGTCATGCACCATAAGCCCGACGATCCGGCTTGGAAAGACCGGGATCGTTTCATTCTGTCGAAAGGGCATGCCTGTCCAGTGCTGTACGCCGCGCTGGCTGAGGCAGGATACATTACTCCTGACTTACTCACCTCGTTACGTCGCTTCGGTAGCCCGCTGCAAGGGCATCCTGACCGTCGCAAGTTTGGTCTGATAGAAGCGTCAACAGGCTCGCTGGGGATCGGTTTGTCACTCGGTGTTGGTATGGCCCTCGCCGCCCGCCTACGCAACAGCCCTTCTCGCACCTACGTCATGCTTGGTGATGGCGAGTGTGAAGAAGGCCAAATTTGGGAAGCCGCGATGTGGGCGGCTCACCAGAAACTCGACAATCTCTGTGCCATCATCGATTATAATCGCCTGCAACTTGACGCCAGCGTCGAGGAAATTACCAGCCTCGAACCGCTGGCCGACAAATGGCGCGCGTTTCAATGGAATGTGCAGGAACTCGACGGCCATAATTACGAACAAATCCTCAACGCCTTCACCCAAGCCCAACAGACCAAAGGAAAACCCACAGTCCTGGTTGCCACCACGGTGAAAGGCAAGGGGGTATCGTACATGGAGAATCAGATCAAGTTTCACGGCAGTGTTCCCGAGAACGCCGAGCAAATCCAACAAGCCTTGCAGGAAATCACTACCGGGAGGTAAGCGCCATGATCAAACGTTGGCCGACACAATGGGAAATGGGCATGGCAACACGCGAGGCGTATGGCCATGCCTTAGCGCAACTCGGGGACGAAAACCCCAAGGTTGTGGTCCTTGATGCCGATCTGTCTAAATCGACCTACACCTCACTATTCGGCAAAAAATATCCGACCCGTTTCTTTGATGTTGGTATCGCCGAAGCCAACATGTGTTCCATTGCCGCCGGGTTGGCCTCCGATGGCTTTATTCCGTTCGCATCCAGTTTCGCCTCGTTCCTGATGTGCAAAGGCTATGAGCAGCTCCGCATCTGTTGTTCGTACATGGAAATGAACGTCAACTTCGTCGGCTCGCATGGCGGCATCAGTTTGGGCGAGGACGGGCCATCGCAGCAATCAATCGAAGACATTACCCTTGCCTGTTGCCTTCCTGGATTCACCGTCGCTATGCCTGCCGATGAGGTGGCGACGCGCGAATTGGTGCGTGCCGCTGCTGAGCACTATGGACCAGTCTATCTGCGGGTGAGTCGTCCACGTGCTCCGAAAATCTACCCTGCCGGAGAGCGCTTTGCCTTTGGTCGTGCAAAGACGCTTTCAGATGGCGACGATGTCACGGTAATTGCTAATGGCCTGATGGTTGCCCTGGCATGCCAAGCCGCAGAATTAGCGGAACGCAAAGGAATTCATACCCGGGTGATTGATTTACACACCGCCAAGCCGCTGGATGAAGCCACCATCGAGATCGCCGCACGTGACACCGGCGCAATTGTGGTTGTTGAGGAGCACCTGAGCCGGCCAGGACTCGGATCGCTCGTCGCACAAGTCGTTGTCAATCGCTGCCCAGTGCCAATGGAGTTTGTCGGCCTGCCCGACAGTTTCGCTGAGTCCGGCACGCCACAAGAACTCTTTCGCGCGTACGGTCTGACGGTCGAACATGTTCTCGGTGCCATTCAACAGGTCGTTCGGCGGAAAGACAAACGTCAGTCTGTCACAGCACGTTAGGAGGAGCAACGATGGCGAATCAATTACTTGACCTGCGTCAATACGGCCAAAGTGTGTGGTACGACTTTATCAGTCGCCAGCTCCTCGCGTCGGGAGAGTTGCTGCGCATCATCTCCCGTGACGGAGTTGCCGGTGTCACCTCTAACCCGACTATTCTTGAGCAAGCGATTAACAAAACCGATGCCTACGACGAAGAAATTGCTATCCTCGCGCGGCACGGCTTATCTGCCGAAGACATCTACACTCGCATCGCCGTGCAAGACATCACCGAAGCTGCAGATATTTTGCAGACGGTGTATACAGCGACCAACGGTGGCGATGGCTATGTCAGCCTCGAGGTCTCTCCCCGTCTGGCAGATGATACCGAGGGAACCATCGCAGAAGCACATCGCTTGTGGCAACAGATCAGGCGCGACAACGTGATGATTAAAGTTCCAGGTACGCCAGCCGGGTTCAGCGCGGTGCGAAGGCTTATCGGTGATGGCATCAATGTGAACATCACCTTGCTCTTCGCGCTCGCGGATTATGAAGCAGCCGCACGGGCGTATATCGGTGGTATTTCCGACCGACTCAGCAAAGGTGGTGACGTCAGTCGCATCGCGTCGGTCGCAAGTGTCTTCGTCAGTCGTATTGACAACCTGGCTGATAAAGTGCTCGATCAAGCACTGT
>JAYVFX010000351.1:0-6269 GCA_043772795.1 Deltaproteobacteria bacterium | reverse complement strand
GAGGGAGTTACTGTAAGAAAGGCAGGGCTCCTGGATTTCCCGGAGCCTGTCCTGAGCGAAGTCGAAGGGTTCCATCCGGGCTACGGTATCGTTATGCATCAGGAGGCGCTGCAGGTACATGAACATTCCTGGGTAGGCGGGAACCGTGTCTACTCCTGGATTCCGGGTCGCGGTCTGCGGCATCTATGGACGATCAATTGACGCCCTTTTGGGCTCGGACAACGACGCCACCACGTCGAGTCTCCACGCGTACTTCGCGATGAAGGTCCCCTTTCAGCGGCGAGCGGTAGCCTAAACTATACTGCTGTCGCAATTCTGAGACGATGGTGGTGGCTGCTGCCTCCAGTACGGCACCGTTACCCACCACATCCGCGGTGTTGAGCAAAAAATGCTTGGCACCTGTTTCTTCGCTGATTGCTTCAAGGGTACGTGAATCCACGTTTTCGTCGATTCCCTGCCCAGGAGATGTAGGCATGGGGCTGCGCGGTCCCATAGGTCCCATCATGCCAAAGGGACTCCCGCGTCCTCCCATCATCCCACCCATTCCCATCGGACCCATCGGCATGGATGGTCGCAACTGTCGGATGGGGGATGAATTCGGGTTGCCAATCCCGATGGTATACACCAAGACGCTCGCACTGCGTATTGCTGCCGTAACCTCAGCGAGCGATGCCTGACTCGCCGTATCCACACCATCAGTGATGACGACCAACGCTTTCTTTTGACGATGTCCCTGCTGAATCCGCTTGAGTCCGTCGAGTACGGCGTCATACAGGGCCGTACGTCCGTTGGGTTGAAGCCGAGCCGTCGCTTGCATCACAAGTGCACGGCTGTCAGTAAAATCCTGCAACAATAGAGGTGTGTTACTGAACGCCGCTAAAAACACTTCATCTCGTGACTCGATGGCATCAGCGAGAAGACGGAGCGCTTGGCGCGCGCGTCCAATCTTATTCAACATGCTCTCACTTATATCGACCACGAGGCCAAGACTTATGGGTTCGTTCTGACCGGTATTGAAATACGTGAGAGGCTGCGGCAGGTCTTCCTCATAGACGACGAAGTCTTCCGGCCGCAGATTCGTAATATAGCGACCATCCTGGTCAGTGACCGTCACCGTTAACAATTGACTTGGTCGCGTTGAAGGGGGTTGTGGAGCTGATGAGGGAAGAGGTGGTTGTAAGACCGAAGGAATAGTTACTTCTTGTTGAGCGGGGGGTGGAATCGTTGCTTGTGGTTGTGGGGGAATTTCTAAGGTTTGTTTGCCGCCAGTTGGTCCGGAAGGTTGCGGGAATGGTGTCACTGGCGGTGTTTGTGGTGCCGGCTTCGGTGTTGGCGATTGAGGTGCTGGCCGCGGACCTTGCCAGCCGTCTGCTGGCAAGGAGGGTTGTTGAGCACTGGTATTTCCTAAAGGAACAAGGAGCAGTGCAAGCAAGAAGAGGGAAACGATAAAATGATATAACTTCATGCTGTTTGTTTTCCGTGGGACACGCGCTCTAAGCTAAGCTACTTATCTTCCATCATCCCACGCATCTGCTCGTGCAAGGCTTTCATTTTCGTATGCATTTCAGATGCTTTGGTAAGTTGTTCTGAGGTGAGAATACTTCGCACTTCAAGCGCGACGGCGAGTCCTTCCTGCATCAGTTGTTCGCGGACTTGACCAATTTGCGTTGCCTGCGGGGCAACGTCACTGGCCGTGAGTGCTCCCGGTGTAAAGAGCTTCCCCGCCAGTCCATCGTGGGCCGTTTCCATCTGGGAAAAGAGGCTTTGAAATGTCGGTCGGTGAGAGGCCATAATCTTATCTACCTGCGCCTGTTGATCGTCGGTAAGGTCAAGCTTCTTGAGCATGAACGGAAGCATCATCCCTGGACCGCCCATGCCACCGGGGCCACCTCCCCAGTGTCTGTGACCTTGGGTAAAGCCGGGGACCGCTACAAGAGCCAAAAGGGCGACACTACTTAATACAACGAGAAACTTTTTCATGATACACCTCCGTACTAAATTGCTGACTATTTAGGTTATCCTCCAATGAGGAGGGGAAATACGTGGACTCCACAACTAAAAGTCGAGGTTGAGGTGTCCTGCTCACATGGCCATTCTCCATCAAGGGCGGCTTGGACATACGTTTCATTCGATACCGGCGTCGGGGGGAAGACCCGCGGAAAAGTTTCGTCCGCAAATAACGCAGGTACCACAGTGGTCTCGACAAAACTCATGACCTCCTCCTGTGGCGTTGTTGTGGCTACGACCGGCGCCGCAGGTTGCCACCAGCGTATGCTTGCGAAGACCACTAACAGCATTGCCGCTAACGCCGCTGCGATAGGCAACCCTCTTTGAGTGAGGGGAAGGGAAGGGCGGACCCATACGCGCTGAGGAGGGCATGCGCGGAGCGAACGTTCGAGACGCTGCCAGTCTTGCGCTAAATGCTGGTACCGCTGAGAGCATCCTTCACAGCTAGCGAGATGGGTTCGTTCTTCTTGAGTTCCTTCACCAATGTACAATATGACTAAGGTATATTCGCGCAGACAACGCTTCATGCTGGTTCTCCTACCTGCGTGCGCAAATTACGGACGGCGTGGAACAAGTGGCGCTTGACGCTGCCGACCGAAATATCAAGGATCTCCGCGATAACACGATGTGACCAGCCTTCGAGATGCAGCACGAACGCCTCTCGTTGTCGGCGTGGGAGCGCTTGCAAGGCCTGCCATAATCGTGCTTGTTCCTCGCGGCTGCACGCGGTTTCCTCTGGCGTCTGCCCAGGAGCAGAGAACGCCTCTTCGTCGAACTCGACATGCTCGGTCCGCCACCAACGCCACCACCATGAGCGGCGCCGATTGCGGCAGGCATTCACAGCCGCACGCGTAAACCATGCCTCCCACGAGTGAATTTCTGTCTGTGGAGGCCACGCCCGGAGAAAGTTTAGAAACACATCCTGAGCCGTCTCTGCTGCCTCGTGAGGATCGGTCAGGAGCAAACGGCAGAGCTGCAATACCCGTGGGTAATGCACCTGACTGAGATACTCGGTCGATGCCTCATTTTCTTCGTGCTCGTATGCTGCGCTGTTTTCCATCCCCATCTCTCACCTATACAGACACATCATTCCTGCTTTTGGTTGAAAGCACGATGCCCAGGTGAGCAATTTTTCTTCCTTTGTTCTGCAAAACCGCCACAGTATGCACACCATTCTGTCTCGGATCACCCGGTTTCTCTGGGCGTTTGCCTATTTCATGAAGAAAACTGCCAGTCCACATCTGGTATGGGCATTGCACTAGCCGTATATGGCGAGGGAGCAAGAAAAGGAAAGTGGTGTATAAAGACGCTCGGAAAGAACTTCATAATCACGGAGGAGCGCACTCTCTGTGAAGAAGTGACATTATTGATTGGTAACATAGAGGCTATGCCAGACGATCCTGAAATTGACACCGAAAAGCTGCACGAGGCGATTCATGAAGAGCTCGAACGGGAAGGAGGCGCTTTTCTCCGCCGCATTGCCATGACGACGGCGATCCTCGCTGCCCTCGCTGCGGTGGCAGCTTTACTCGCCGGGGCTACCGCTAACGAAGCCTTGATCTTAAAGACTGACGCCGCGCGGCTGCAAGCTGAGGTTTCGGATAAATGGGCGTATTATCAAGCAAAAGAAATTAAGGCGGCAATCCAGGAAGCCGAGCGACAAGCCTGGCTGGCTGCCGGTAAAAGTCCGCCAGCGGAGATTGTCGACAAGGCACAGCATTATACGACGGAACGGACCACCCTGGAGCAGGAGGCCCGTGCGCTTGAACACTTGCGTGACGAAAAGTCACTTGAAGCCGATCATCTCCTGCATCGTCACCATAACTATGCGTATGCCGTGACTTTGTTCCAAGTGTCGATTGCGCTCGGAGCCATTGCAGCGCTGACCCGTGCGCAAAGTATGTGGTTTGGCTCTATTGGCGCAGGATGCAGTGGCCTTCTCCTGCTCGTCGTAGCTTTTCTCAGCTGAGGCCCGCGGTTGGGAAGACATGAGTTCAGTCCCCCATAAGGAGATGGCAATGCAGTTCAGAAAGAAACGGCTTTACTCTACGGTACTGTCATTCATGCTGTTCCCGTACATACATGCTTTGGCTGCTGATAACACCCCAACCTCCCATATCCATCGAGGCACGGTAGTCACAATTAGTGCTGAAAAACTTGTCGTTCAGGGTCTTTCCGAAAAAAAGAAAGATCACATCTATGAGGTCGCTCCCGCTGCCATGGTTCTGTGCGAGGGAAAGCCGTGCAAACTCTCGGATCTCAAAGTGGGAGAACTCGTGACCATCACAACCGAAAAGCCACAGGACGGTAGAGCCCTAGCGACAAAAATTGAGGCAAAAAAGGTGGGGAACGGTACGGAATCCCCATGATCGTTCCTTTGCGCTCCCGTTTGTTCACGCTTTGGCAGTTGCTCTCACGATGTTGAACCCACTCTGGCAGCAACTCCCCCATATGCTTCCGGCTCTTTTGCGGCTCATTCTTATTCTCATCGGATTACAGAGGTTTGCTCGACGTCCAGAGACTCAGGTACGATAAAAAGGTGACTTCAGAACCTGGAACACGGTGGGTCCAGAGCATTGCTTTCCTCAAGTTGGTCAAGGCTGTGATATTGCTCGTTGCTTTAGGCACGGGACTTCATGTGATTCATCATGATCCAACTGCTACAGTGTTGCGTTGGGCGCTTGCGTTGCACGTCGATCCTGACAATCACTATCTACACACGTTCCTGACCTGGCTTTTAGGGATTGATGCGAAACATCTCAAACTGTTCGCTATTGGTTCGGCACTGTATGCGCTGCTCTTTACCGTAGAGGGAATCGGTTTGTGGCTCATGCGAACATGGGCTGAATACTTGACGATTGTTTCCACCGCGGGCTTCTTGCCTCTTGAAGGTTATGAGCTACATAAACACGTCAGTGTTACGAAAGCGGTAGTGCTATTGCTCAACATCGCCATCGTCGGCTTTCTCGTTCGTCGGGTACGACAGAGCTATAGCGCGCGTCTGCGGAGGTAACTGCGAGGGAATGTAGTCAGGCAGGCGAACGGTGGATGTCCCAACCTGTGACGATCCAGCACCTGGCGGACCGTTAGAGTAACACTCCGCCAAGGATAACTCTTGCCACAGTAAAGTAGATGACGAGCCCTGTCACATCGACAAGCGTTGCCACAAACGGGGCAGATGCACTGGCCGGATCAAAACCCAAGCGCCGTAAGATAAAAGGCAGCATAGAGCCGGCAATAGTGCCGAACAACACCACGCCGATCAAACTACAGGAAACAGTGAGTGCGATGAGCAGATAATGCTCACCATAGATTTGTGCACGGGTTGGCCAGAGCAGTATCCGCATCAACCCGATCGCTCCTAAGATCGCTCCGAGCACGATACCCGTGAACACTTCGCGGCGAATCACATGCCACCAATCACGCAGGCGCACTTCCCCCAGCGCCATGGCGCGAATCACCAACGTCGAGGCTTGCGACCCAGAATTTCCACCACTGCTAATAATCAGTGGAATGAATAACGCTAGTACCACCGCCCGCGCGATTTCTGCTTCGTAGTATCCCATCGCGGTCGCTGTCAGCATCTCGCCCAAGAAGAGCGCCGACAACCAGCCCGCTCGCTTCCGCACCATATGAGTGAAGCCAATCTGCAAGTACGGAGCCTCAAGTGCTTCCATCCCACCGATCTTGTGGATATCCTCGGTTGCCTCTTCCTGTACAACATCGACAATGTCGTCGATCGTCACGACACCTTTCACGTGCCCGACGCTATCGACAATTGGCAGAGCCATGAGACCATGCTGCGCGAACAGCAGACTGAGCGCTTCCTGATCAGTCTCTTCTGTCGCCTTCACGACATCAGTTTGCATGACTTCCTGGACCTTCTTTTCCCCGGCTGCGGCAAACAGCTCTCGAAAGGACACCACCCCTAGCAGCTTCTGCTGGGCATCAAGAACGTACACGTAATAAATAGTTGCAACCCGCTCGCGTGCCTGGCGACGCAAATAGCCGATTGCTTCGTTGACACTCATCTCCGGGCGCAGCCGCGCGTAGCGAGGATTCATCAATCCTCCTGCGGCATCTTCGGCGTAGGCGAGAAGCGCTGTTACCTCAGCGCGGGTCGGACTATCGAGAAGCGCAAGGAATCCCTCACGTGCTTCCGCTGGTGCTTCTTGAACGACATCGGCAGCGTCATCAGGGGCAAGCAGACGTATCCACAACCGGCGTTCTCCCTCGGGGAGAGAGAGTAGGAGCATGACTTG
>JAYVFX010000350.1:0-6537 GCA_043772795.1 Deltaproteobacteria bacterium | reverse complement strand
ACATCCGGCTCGGCAGTGGAGGCTCTTTTCCTCATCCTTACAACCTGACCAACGTCAACGGGGTGCTGTATTTTGTGGCGGATAATGGTGTCACCGGCGCTGAGTTATGGCGCAGTAACGGGACGGCGGCGGGCACGGTCCTGGTCAAGGACATCTGGCCCGGCAGCGACTACTCTATTCCTAACAACCTCACCAACGTCAACGGGGTGCTGTATTTTGGAGCGGATGATGGCGTCAACGGGAGGGAGTTATGGCGGCTTGCTCCGTAGGCGGACGGCCATGTAGGGAACAGGAATGGGAGAGTGGGCGATGGGGCGATGGGGCGATGGGAGAAAAGCTTTCTGGCTCTGGTTCTCCCACTCGCCGATTCTCTGTTTCGTTCTTCCCCGGCTCCCGGCTCTAGCCTCCCTGCGGTCCGCTAGTCTATAAGGACGGCAAAGAAATGTTCGTGTGTAAGGAGGGCGTTATGGCTGGAGCACTCGATGGCATAAAAATTCTTGAACTCACCCGCGTGGGACCTGGTGCGTTTTGCACGATGATGTTGGCGGATATGGGCGCTGAAGTCCTGAAGATTGAAGCTCCACCGTCAGATAAACTCGCCGGCTCCGGAGCTTCTCCCGGACCGAAAGATGCGAAGAAACTCGCTACCAGCTTCACTAACCGCAATAAGAAAAGCTTGACCCTCAACCTCAAAGATCCCGCCGGACAAGCAGTGCTACAAGATCTCGCCAAGAGCTATGATGTCCTGCTTGAAGGGTATCGTCCTGGCGTAATGAAACGACTCGGTGGTGACTATGACACCCTGAAGAAGCTCAATCCTCGCCTGATTTACTGTGCGCTGAGTGGCTTCGGCCAGGACGGTCCCTATCGTGATTACCCAGCTCATGACTTGAACTACTTGTCTCTCGCAGGAGTAGCCGACTTGATCGGTCCAACCGAAGGGCTTCCCTCGATTCCGCTCAACATCATCGCTGATTATGCGGGCGCGTCGATGCATGGTGTCACCGGCATCATGTTCGCATTGTTCGCACGCGAGCGTACCGGCAAAGGGCAGTTTGTCGATATTTCCTATCTCGATACTACGCTCTCGCTGTTGGCGGCAACACCAAATGTGAGGGATTATTTTGCCGACGACGTCATGCCAGGCCGTGGCAATGGCGTGTTTGGCGGCGGCCATGCGTATTATAGTTTCTACAACACCAAAGACGGCAAGATGATTACCATCGGCTGCACTGAACCGTGGTTGTTCCACAACCTGTGTGATGCATTGAATCGACCAGATCTGAAAGACTGCGCGATGAAAGCTGGTGATTTTTCCGGCCCACCGCACGAACGCCATGTGCATGCCCGTGCTGAGTTACAGAAAATCTTCCTCACCAAGACACGAGAGGAATGGTTTGAATTTCTCACCAAAGCCGATGTCTGTGTTGGCAAGGTCTATAGCGTCCCCGAAGCGTTTAACGATCCACAGATTCGCCATCGTCAGATGGCCGTCGAGCTTGATCACCCAGTCGCTGGGAAAGTGACACAGGCTGGTGTCGCAGTCAAACTCTCAGATACTCCTGGTTCTATTCGTTCCTTCGCGCCAGCGATTGGCGAGCACTCGGACGAAGTCTTGCGCGGGCTAGGTTACAGCGCGGCGAAGATTGCCGAGTTGCGGGAGAAAAGAGTGGTATAAGAAGGGGAAACGGCGAAAAGGGGAAACAGCGAAAAGGACAAAAAGAACATACGCGTCTGTCCTTTCTCTGTTCCCTTTTTCTCGACTCTAGACTCCCAGACTCCTAGACTATTTTCTTCTTTTTACCCATTTCCCCATTTCGCCCCTCTTGAAGCCCATGCGTCTCTCTTTTGATCTCGGTACTCTTGTCCTGCACGACCCACCTCCTGGTTTCCAACCTCCTCCTCACTTTCAGTGGGATGGGCGCGTCGATCGTTGGCGCACGCAGGCGTATCACTACCGCACAACTATCGAGCAGTTCAAACGGGACAAAGTAACGTATGACAACACGGCTCCAGCGTATCGAACCCTCAAACTTGCGAGCCGCTTAACTCAGACACCACACATTTTTCAGACTGAAGCCCTCGCAGCCTGGAAAGACGCTGGACGGCGTGGGGTCGTCGTGCTGCCAACTGGCGCAGGCAAAAGCTACGTCGGACAAATGGTCATCGAAACCGTGCAGCGCGGGACGCTTGTCGTCGCACCAACGATTGATCTGATGAATCAATGGTATGACTTGCTATGCGCCGCGTTCGGTGAGCAGATCGGCCTCATCGGTGGCGGGTATTACGAAATACAAGATCTGACTGTCACAACCTATGATAGTGCCTACAATCACATGGATCGCCTCGGCAATCGTTGGGGCCTGGTGATCTTTGACGAATGCCACCATCTTCCCGGCGAGATGTATAGTCACGCGGCTGAAATGTGCCTTGCTCCATATCGTCTCGGGTTAACGGCGACCCCGGAACGCGCGGACGGACGGCACGCACTGTTAGATAACCTCATCGGTCCACAAGTGTACGCCAAAGGGATCAAGGAGTTAGCGGGTGACTACCTTGCCGACTACGTCATTGAACGAATCAAAGTCGCACTCACGCCGGAGGAAGAAACAGAATACCGACGTGCCCGCGGTACGTTTTCTAACTTTCTCATTGACCACGGCATTGTGTTGGATGGCCTCGCAGGATGGCATCGTTTCATACGCGAAAGTGCCACGAGTCGCAAAGGGCGCCAAGCGATGCTCGCGCATCAGCGCTCGAAGAAACTTGCGCTCGGCACTTCTGCCAAGCTGCGTACGCTCGATTTTCTCTTGAAAAAGCACGCACGCGAACGGACAATCATCTTTACCAGTGACAATGATACCGTGTACGCAATCTCTGCAGCATTTCTGATTCCCGCCATCACTCACCAAACGCCAACCAAAGAACGTAAAGCGATTCTCGAAAGTTTTAACCGTGGCGATTATCTTGCGCTGGCAACTTCAAAAGTGCTGAACGAAGGGGTAAACGTTCCTGACGCGAGTGTTGCTATTATCCTCTCTGGTTCAGGCTCGACGCGTGAGCACGTCCAGCGCTTGGGTCGCATCCTGCGCAAGCGTGAGGGCAAACAAGCAGTCCTCTATGAAGTCATCACTGCCGGTACGGTAGAAGAGAACATCAGCAAACGACGGCGGCAGCATGACGCCTATCAATAGCGGGCTCCATCTAGCCTTGACTACCCAGTACCATCTCCTTCGCGCGACCAAACAGGAACGGCACTGAAGGCGCAATATTTTCCCACTCCGGATCATGTCGTTTGCCACGACGGTGCAGCATCACATTGAAGCAACTGATCGCCCCAAAACGGTAGCCAGCTAACGCCCGGTACCAAGCAGCGTTCTTCACCTTCCGTTGCACCCCTTCTTCATACCATGCAACAATCTGCTCAGCCGTGGGTGCAGTTGAGATCGGAGAGCAAAGCCCCGTCCAGCTTCCTGGATCAGCAAAGACAATCACCCAGCCCAGATCAAGGAGCTGTCCGCCGATGCCAGAGATTTCCCAGTCTAGCACGGCATTCAACGTATCACTATCAAACAGGAAGTTAGATCCTTGAAAATCGCCATGAAACAAACCGATCGGCGCGTCTTGCGGAATACTTTGTAACAGCAGCTCGCGGACTTCCTCTCCTTGTTTAATCCAACCTGGCTCTGCTCCCTTGGACAGGATGGGGTCCCAAAAGCGGATCTCCGCGTCAAGCGTACGCGGCGCCTCCCATCCGGCAAGATCTTTCTGCCAGTTCAACTGATGAATTTGCACAAGCGCATGAACAATCTGACGAAAGCGTGGAGCGACTGCTTGTGGACTCAGATCGAAGGAGGGGTCGGTTTCAGAAAAACGGAATGTTCGCCCTGGGAGTCGCTCAACCATCATGTACGGCACTTCAAACCAGCGCAAGTCGTCACCGGACCAGCGTACAATTGGCACCGGAACGCCATGTCGCTTGAGTGTTTGTAACAGCGGGACCTGTCGCAACACGTCGGTGTTCCCACTCTGTCGCACGCCTTTGGGTGGCATGCGCATCACGAGTGACTCGTTTTTCGTTTTTCCGGCTTCCTGATAATCAACGCGAAAACCAAAGCTCAACCCCGCATGGCCAGGCATCACTTCTACCTGGCTCACCAGCGCTTCTTTTCCGTAATGCGCAACCGCAAAAGCTTGTAGTTGACGTTGAAGGGTATCGAGTTCCACAGCCATCAGCACGTCTCCTGTTTGATCAACACTGTAATGGTCGCCCAGACCATAGCGTAACCCGCTCGCTTCCAAAAGAGAGAAAACACCGGACAGCGACCCAGAAAAACTTACTCCAGATCAAACAGTCTCTGTCGACGCGCCTTCGGTGCGGACTTCTTCTTGGTCGCCGGAGACTGTGGCATAGGTTTGGGTTTTTGGAGAGACTGTGACGTGGTACGCGACGGCGATGGATCTTCAGTAATGACTTCACGTTTTCTTGCCGGGCGTAGCGCACGGCGTGATCTATAGGGTCGAGGCTCGACGATCCGTTCCGTTCGGAATCCTCGCCGTCCTCGCCATCGTCTTGGCGGCGAGTCATCTTCTTCTCCTTGTTTGCGCTGCGATTGCATTTTCAGCCCGCGCGCAAACGCTTGAACTACACTCTCGGCTGATGGCGTTCCTGCGAGTAGAATCCCTTCGGCGACAAACACAGGAGGGTCTTCGAACCCCAATTCGCGCGCATTCGCGGTGTCACCTTCAATCGCTTTATAGACATCAGTCCCAAGGCATTCGAGGAACTCGGCTTTCTTCCGGACACGCAGTTTACGAAGGAGCTGCGGCAGTTCAGCCTCCTTGTACCAGTGCTGACCGAAGGTCGGCGGTTCCCGTGTCAACAACTCCTTATGCATGCGGGGAAAGACGCCCCACTGTGCAGCGCACCGTGCCAGATACGCCGCTTCGGTGGCAACGGGATCGTGGCCAGGAATAAAGTCGTGAAAAATCACACGAACTCTTTTGTCCTGCGCTAGCAGGGTGTCGATCTCTTGTTGGGCAGATCGGCAGGTCGGGCAGTGATAGTTGGTATAGACTACGAGTCGTTTTCCTCTTTTTGCCCCGAGTACCGTAACGCCGGTATCGACAACCGGAAAGTGCGGGATGGCCGGTTCCTTCAAGAGGATCTTCACAGGAGTTTCCTGCTGTAATTTTTTCAGTAACGCTTGTCGACGATCGTAGGCTTTACGGAACTCTAAGTAGACTTGTGCTCGCTCAGCCGTCGGGACCGGCCGCCCAGCCTCTTGTTCAGCAGCGAGGAACGCTTGAACCTCTTCTTCACTCACAGATTCCTGGGCTGATAATTCGGCGAACAGCGCCTCGGTAGTAATCCCACGCCGTCGTGCCTCGCCGTCTAACAAGATGTTATCTATGGCAGGGGCAAGATTACGCAGCCGCTCACGATAGATTTCTCCACGCAGTTGGTAGAGGCGCCAGGCCGCAGCCCGCTCAAACTCGACGGCACGGATCCAGGTATTGTCTACTTGTGCAATCTGACGTTCTTGCGTAACTGGAACCTCTAGTTCCTGCGGGCTCGGGAGAGACAAGCGGATCACATGCCCCTGTCGAAGGCGTTGGCGCAGCTGCATATCGGCGGCTTCACGAGTCTTTTGTTCAAGGTAGGAACGAAGGATGGCAGCCTGCTCTTCTGACTCGCTTTCGGTCCCCTCGACAGGGCTCGTGCCCGCAACGTCCTTTTCATGTGCTGCCCGATATGAACGGGCTTCTTCATCCGTCACTGATGACGCAACCGGTAGTTGTGACAGCTCCGCGACAGTCTCAGGTGGTGTCAAAGACCGCAGCCGCTCGTCGATCAGACGGTCCACAGTGCGCGCCAGCAACACGCCAATCTCTTCGCGGAGCTTAGTAATCTGCACTACTGATTGGGCATCGATATCACGGATGAAGATTGCTTGACCGTTTACCGTCGCCGCAATATCGGAAGATGCGGCAAGGCTTGGCTGAGCAACAGCCAAAAGAGCACCAAGCAAGAGCAAGGGCATGCCCTGCCCTCTAGAGCGAGAGCACCACAGAGACCGTAGCCAACACACGTGACAATCCACCAACAAGAGGAAATTGGCGCAGCGCACAGAGAACCGTTGATACCTCAATACCTCTGTTCATTGAGGAAAATTATGTTGCCGTCAAGGACTCTCTAAGAAGGCGCTTGCCCTGAAGGACAAAAACCTCCACACTCAAGCAGGCACAGACGCTACTCCCGCAAGGAGGTCCCGCGATGAACCGCAGCTTCAAAACCATCCGTATCCGCGAGGTGATGACAACCACGCTCGTTACTGTTAGCCCCGAAGATTCGTTGCAGCACGCACTCGATCTCCTGGATAAATACCACGTGCATGAGCTGCCAGTGGTTACCCCGCAAGGCCATCTTATTGGCATTGTGACCGATGGGGACCTCAAGCTGATGACCCCCGTTTATCCGATCGTTCCAGACCAACAGGAAATCCGCCAAGTCCTACGCGATCTCAAGGTTGCTGC
>JAYVFX010000349.1:0-5096 GCA_043772795.1 Deltaproteobacteria bacterium | reverse complement strand
CTGGTCGTGTCCGTCAACCGTACTCACGGCTGAGCAGCTTACTGCCCTACAAGAAGGTCGCCTGTACGTTAACGTGCACACGGTAGATCATCCAGGCGGCGAAATCCGCGGACAGATTGTCGCGGCGGGCCTGTAAAGATCTTCATAGCCATCTCCTGCTGTGAGTTGGCTCTTTTTCTCTCTATCCCGCCCGGAACATCTCTCCTTGATAACGATGTTCCGGGTTCCCTCCACCCGTGCGGGCGTACCGATAGACACTACACTCTGTATGTTCGTCTAAAACTTCACTGGGGGTGTGGCAGTTGCCTTCATAAACAAATTCTTCGATGTCACTCATTGCTATACGCTCGGAGAGGAGCCCGCTATAGGTTTCCTAGATGAAATGTAGCAGGGCTTGTTTGAGTTCGCCCTTCGACTCCGCTACGCTACAACTCAAATAGGAGAACTATAGAACCTGGTCTACTTCTTGCTGTTACTAAATTGAAACCGTACTTTTACCCGCGTAAGTCGCACGCAATTTAAGCCTTGGTTAGTGATGGGGGAAAGAAGTTGGACGATGGGGAACGAGGAAACAGCGTCGAATGCTGACGAGCACCGAAACATCAACCTGCCTTCACTGAATATTCTACTGGTTGAGGATAATCCAGCCGATGCTTACTTGACCATGTTGGCGTTACAGGAAGCTGATCTCTGTAAGGAACTCCATGTCGTCGAACATGGCGAACATGCCCTCGCTTTTCTACGGCAACAAGGATCATACACCGAAGCAGTTCGTCCGGATCTTATCATTCTCGACCTTAACCTGCCGCGAATGGACGGGCTCGCAGCGTTGACTGCGTTCAAAACCGATCCGGCCACCTGCACCATTCCTGTGGTGATCCTTTCAACGTCGAGTGCGGAACAGGATATCACCCAAGCCTATCGCCTCGGGGCAGCGCAATATTTCGTCAAGCCGAATGATCTCCAGGAATGCTTGATGTTCGGCCATACACTTGCAGGGGTGTGGCAACGCTTGACGGACGCGAGCGTATAGATCGACTGAGGTCGTCACGTCTAAAGAGTCAGCCATCTGCGTCTACAGATTAAGCCAGATAAAGGTGGGAAACCGTGCCATGCGACCTTAACGTCGCTGCTCTTACGCTAACATGCAGCTCATCCTACTGGAGAAGTCACGGTTCACGGTTGCTGATCTTGCCGCACGTCGTATCTCGGCTGTCGAAGTGCATGATGTCACCGCTGGTGCGACCGAAATCAAGGGCTCCCCAACGGAGTCCTGAGTCGATGAGCGCAAGGACCAACTCTTTTCTAAGATTGAGAAAGCCGTTGAGGGGGGAGCGCCCTGGATAGTTCCCGCCTTTGGGGTCGAACGGTCGATCCCCCTCCCCTTTGGCAGAATCATCCGGCGCAGGTGAGGTAATCTGCGGATAAGGCAAGTATACACTTTCTGAGGGCTGCGCCGCGCCAGCAAGATCGAGTGCGAGAACTGGTGGGCCACCATGGCCTGTCAAAGTGACCCAATCAGACATCATGCGAAGCCGAAGCTGATCGATCACCATGTTTGATAGGGAAGTCGACAACGTATGTGGTGCCTGGGTGGAAGGTCGATCATACGTGGTGAGAAGAGAAAGAAATGTCGTTGGTAACCATAACCGTTGCGCGCCCTGTATCGTGTGCACGTATTCTTGGAATCGCTTCCCCTTCTGCATGAGCGCGAAGTACCGTTGCATGGCGACACTTTCGTGTGACAATGCGTCATAGAGTCGTGCGACATACGCATGGTGGATTTCGTTTGTTTGGCGCTCTACACCGAGCAAAGGGATGATCGACGAGCGACCCAGCATAAACTGAGCAATGCGCTCATACACCACAGTCAGTTCTTCATCTACCTTGGTTTCATGGTGCTCGTGTATGAGATACGGATTCGTCGCTGCATCGATATCGATTGCCATGCCTTGTCCGTGCAGGCTGGTTTGCCCGTGACGAAAGCCAGTAAGTCGCTGCACTCTGAGCTGCGACGCCCGAGTAAATCCCTGCTGCTCAAGTAATGTATTCGCTCCGGCGAGTTTTTCTCCTAAACATGCGTGCACGCAAATCTGTTTGTAGAGAAACGTCATCACAACAAGAGACGGGGAACAATCGATATGGGGCTCTTCGATTGTTTTGTTTACAGCAAGTGGCTGGTGTGTAAGGCGCGCAGCTATGGAGTCTTGGCAGTAGGCCTGCGTCACGCTACTGCAAAGTATTACCGCAACAAGAAAAAGACGAGGGTGAGCAAACGCTTTCTTACAACAGTTGCCGTTCGTCCACCCCCGCCGCATATCTACCCTCTTTAAGAGAAGGTTATTTCTTGTCGACTTCCTTGGTGCTGTGTTCGTGATGTGTTTCGGATTGTTGATGATATTCTCGGACCGCCCCTGGAGAGTCATCAGCATCGGTACCCTCTGAGGTCGTAGTCGTGGAACTTTTTTTCTCAACTTCCATCCGTTTACGGGTGGTGGGATCAGCTCCCGTATTATCTGAAGTTGTGGTCTCTCGCTGTTTTTTTACCGTCGTACGTTTGTGTCTCTTCTGTCCTGTTTGGTCGACGTTTTCTTGCACGGTTGTTGAGTGGATAGTTTTCTCGTTAACGTTTTTCTCACTCTGTGTCACATCTTCACCAGCAACCGCCACGCCGGCCATCAACAAGATAGCAATACTGAGTATCTCGACTTTTCTCATAATGATCTCCTTAGAAAAGCCCCTCTTGGGGGAAGAGGGGCTTCATTCAGAGCAGAACAGCGCGGGGGCACGTGTCTACTCTGAAGTCTTTATCCGCTCCGAGCCTTACTTCTGAACTTCCTGATGATGGCGTTCCTCCTTAGTGGCTTCGGATTCGAACCACATGCTATCCGCATCGATACTCGTGCTTTTACCCGTCTTATCGTTGAACGCTACGTTTAACTCGACACTATTAGCACCTTTGACGGCTTCGAGGCTCAGCTCGTTTGAGTCGTCGTTGTTGATTCGGGTAATTTCGTATCCCTGCTTGGCGAGAGTATCTTTATAGAATTGCTTCGTTTGATCGACTGGCAGAGCTTCCAGCTCCTTAATGAGACGTGAAACAGAAGTACGATCGCGCTCACTATACCGGTTGCGATACATCGATTTGCTATTTGCGGCGACACTGCGCCCAAGTGCACGCTCGGTAGCGTCCGTTTTCCAGGTGTTTGAGACGACATCAACTTTCGTCGCCTTATTGGTCTTATCAGCTACGTCAATCTGCACTTCCCACGTCATATCGCCCTTAACGAGCTCATATTCGAGATAATCCTTGTTGTTATAGTTGGTCGAGGTAATTTGGTAGCCAAGGCCCTCAATCTTCTTGCGATAGTCAGCCGCGGGTGTTCCCGGTGCCAATTGCTTTTGTAACTCCGCCTGTCCTTGGTTCCACACTTCGTTGTTACTCGCAGCACTAACGGTGAAAGAACTCGCCAGAAGAAGTGCGCTACAGAAACCACTGACCCTAAAAAACTTTGCTTTTGACATATTCATACTCTCCCTCCGTTAACGACAATTGTTCTTCTCATTGTGATTGCATACCCACTGCCCGAGTCTCTTTCGTAGACGATTCATGTCGCCCTGTGACTACACTGACCACAAAGCCGAGTAGAAAAACCCCGAAAAATATCCAGGCAATACTCGAGGCTGCCCCGGCGAGACCGCTAGCGCCCAAGACCGCGGCGATCAACGCGATCGCTAAAAACGTCATCGCCCAACTCAGCATAACGATACCTCCTTAATAAAAATGGGTTCTCCGTCATTTGAGGTGGAGGCGATACGGCGCATACGAGATGCGGGGGCTTGAGCCCATTACATGATGAGTTCGGCTATTCCTAACCACAAGAATCAACCTGAATGACGGAGAACCTAAAAATGTAAAATGCGCCACCGCTTTTATTATGAGAGCAACTCCCGTGCCACGGTCATCGGAAGAAAAAGTAGGAAGAGAAAACTCGCGCTTTGCAGACACTACTGTCGTGTTGGTACTGCGTACGCCAAGATATGGAAAGAAACGGCAGGAGGATCCACACACCACGTCCCACACGACGCTGCCTTCTCTGCCAGATAGGTTACTCCCCCCCTCTGTGCGGTTACGTTCAGCCCTCTTCGTCCCGTAGGGACGGTTGATGGTAGGCAGGCCGTTTACGGCCTGCATCCAGCAGCATCTTGTAAGTACGTCGAGAGGTGGAATCCCCACCACCCTTGTGGTGAAAATGCCAATGGATCTCAGAGAAAGAAGAACCAGAAAGAATTAAAAGCGACATCTAAATCGAACCACACGAGAGTGGCACAGTGCCGACCAAAATCCCCCCGCGCTCCGCGCGGCCCCCTTTACGAAAGGGGGCGTTCTGTCCCCCCCTTTGCCAAAGGGGGGGACAGGGGAGATTTCTCACTCGTAGTCACGAAGTGTACCAATGTCGTGTGGTCCGATTTAGGCCTGTCCTGCTCATCAAAAGGGATGGCAGACGTGTTGGATTCGGTGGCACCGCTGTTGCACAGGATACAGGACAAAGAGCACGGAGGTATTGTTATGGAGAAAACCGTAGTTGGCGTATTCGACGATTTCACGGCAGCAAAGATCATGGCGCCGGAGCTTATCAATGAAGGCTTTCCAAAAGAAGCGATTAGTGTCATCGCTCCGGACACCAATGTTGAAGCAAAGCAGCATTTTAATACCCCTCAGCGGCGCACCCCGAAGCCGAGTCGGACGTAGGGACTGGAGTGACCATTGGCAGTGGATATTGCCGAATCATATTGGTTATATCCGGCATACCGAGACCAACTGTTACCTCTTGCTCATGCGACTCATTCTGAGCGGGAGGAAATCCGGCAGCATTTCCCATTGCTCCCAGAGATTGGTCTGCTCGGCTCGAAAGATTGGAACTCGGTTTACTGCTACATTACTATCAGTGTCTTTTCTACCACAGCCATGTAATTAAACCACTACGTACTATCACGGCCACTTCTGCTGCGGTGGTACGATTTGTGTTCATTACTACAAGAGGCCCCGAGAAGACATCAAGGTTAGTTTGATGGATATAGGGATCAACTCTGCA
>JAYVFX010000348.1:0-3031 GCA_043772795.1 Deltaproteobacteria bacterium | reverse complement strand
GGAGAACCAGTAGGTGCGGCACGTACTTATATTTCTCACAGTCGCGCTAATTGTAAAGGATACAAGTCAACTTGGTGATCCTTTCATTCTTCGGGCCATCGCCCAGGGACTATGTCTGCTTGTCGGCGGTCTGTGGCTGCTGACCAACCTTTCCGTTGGCCTATTGGTCCGTTATTGGCCGATATGGGGCTACATTACGATACTTCTCGTCTCGACATACAGCGCTAGTAATCCCCAGTTTGTTTTGGCTCAGGTCGCGTCGTTGGTGGCTGTGGTTCTGTTCTTTATTGCCTACCATGAAAAGAATATTCGGCTGAACAAACCTCGCGACCTTACATTGGTGAATACCACAATAGTGCTATATTTCGGCGTCACTTTGATTAGCCTGGTAATCACTCCACTATTCCCAAACATCACTTACATGAGTCTGTTCGCTGGCAATGCCGAGGGCTATGAGAGCCGTTTTCGTGGCCTCTTTGGAATGCCTGCAATGATGGGTGCCGCCGCAGGTCTTTTAGTGGGCATGGCATGGTTCGGGCTGCAAAGCTGGCGGCTTAGAGTACCCGCCGTTGTGGTGGGTCTGTTATGTCTGGGGCTGACGTTATCGCGAACGTTTTGGCTCGCGATGATCATCGCGGGTGCAGCAACCTCATGGTTTTATTATACGAACACCGTAAAAATGAAAGCTACAATCACGGGGTTGGGTCTCGGGATATTGGTCCTGGCCATCGTTGCTAATGTTGAGATCAGGAAGGAAAGCCTCACTCATGTATTGCGACCTCAATCCATATCTTCATTGACGGGGCGTACCCAACTGTGGGAGGCGGGCTGGAAAGTATTGCAGGATCGGCCGTTTATAGGCTATGGATATACGTCCGGAGCTGAAGCGTTATACAAACATGAATCAAGCATAATTGATTCACAGCCCAAAATATCCTCGCGTGAACTTGCAGCTACAACCCTGCATAATGGTTACCTACAATCTCTGTTGGATAGCGGTTTAGCTGGAACGGCCTTCTATGTTGCGATAATTTTGCTATCGATCGCTCGATTCGTTCGTTACGACAAGGATCGTATGTTCGCCCCAGAGTTTTATGCCATTGTCTTTCTTGCCGTTGCCAATGGGGGTGAGAGCGTGATTTATTCCGCCTCCATGTTCCATGGCATTTTGTTTTGGGCGCTGGCGGTGCTCGCATTCAGCCTGAGGAAGTCCCAGGCCGTGTATCAAAGAACTGCTTTCAAGTTGACTACCGAAGAACATCACCGTCCTGAGTTAGAGAAACCTAGCGCTCGAGCGGGTAGCGTGGTGGCTAAAGGCCGGCATATCAATCATGGCCATTTCACCTATCGGAAACCTTACACGACAAATCCTTAATCATGGAGCGCTTGAATGCATAACAGAATCCCGTTTCCATTTACGGCTCATGTCTTGATAACATGCCTCATCGGTTTACTCGGCTTGGGTGCAAATGACGTGCTTTCCGAACCGCGGACCCAAAGAGTTTTTTTTTATGTATCAGAGAACGGTAGCGACAGGTTAGGCAGCGGCTCCGAACAGCGACCATGGGCTACTCTCGCCCATGCCTGCAAGCAGGTTTCTACTTCGGGGAGTGTTATTCAATTGCAACCTGGGAACTACTCGGAAACCAGGCCGTGCTTATTAGTCAAAGGTGTGAGTATCTTGGGTGGGGGACGCGAAAAGACGATCGTTCGTAGCAGGTTAAAGGACTGGCTGATATATGCAGTATCGGAAAAAGTCGAATCCGGCAACCAGGAAATATCTTCTTTCGCTATTGACGGATTGAACCGTTCGTTAGAGCACGGGATTACAGTTCAGCGCCGGCACCATGTTGACATCAAGAGCATGGCATTTCGAGATATTGAGGCAACTGCCATCCAAGTCACTGGCGACGGCGGTAATGAAAAAAGCCCGCCTCGCACTTACGTTCAGGGCATAAATATCTCTAACAACTCTTTCACGAATTGTGCGAAGGATTACCAAACCTGGAGTGGTGGATGCGTAGAGATTGGTCAGCTCGATGGGTCCTTAATCTTCGGCAATCAGATTGAAGAGGATAAGGGTTATGGGATCAAACAAGTGGGTGGTGGATGGTTCAAGCGGACAAAGATCTACGGGAATAAAATCCGTGTCCCTGATCATGATGCTTTATGGGGCTCCGACATAACGATCGAATTGTGGAATGTGAGCGATGACTGTGAAGTCTTTCGCAACATCACTAGCGGGTGGGTTTCGCTCGGTTACGGCACAAAGGGGGGCGGCAAGTATTCCGTGAGAGTCTACGATAACGAAATCCGAATCGAGAACTCTGAAAATACGAAGGAGGCTATTGAACTGGTGGGCGTTTCAGATGCAGAGATTTTCAGAAATTCCATCGAAGGAGCGAAGTTCGGGGTAGCGATGTGGAGCGGTGCATCTAGCCGAAATAACTTGATCCACCACAATGTCATCGCCAACCGCGCCGATGGAGAAGGAGTCCGGATTCACCGCGGTGAAAATAACAAGATCTACAACAATACCTTCCATCATCTCAGTAAGGCCCTTGGCATGTATCCTACTCCCACGGATATTTTAAACACCGAGTTTCGAAATAATCTTGTCATAGATACCCAGTACGGTGTGATTCCGGATGGGGATGAGGCTGGCATATACAATACCGTAATGGTGAAGAATAACTTCTTCAATGTCGCCAAAAGCTTCGAGGATTGGGGATACCGAAAGGCCACCGTTTTGATAACGGCCAGCAGTTCTTTTAATCCGGGCCTGCGGAATGAAGGCCAAAACCCCTATTACCCAGTATCCGCATTAAGCGCTGTGGTGGATGCAGGCATGGATGTTGGGTTGCCATATTGCGGGAAAGCGCCGGATATCGGGGCTTACGAATGGTGCGGCGAATAACCATATCCCGCCAGACTTACTCAGTAGTCAGCAATTAAGACGACAACACCGCCAATGAAACCCGCATAGAATAAGGACAATGAAGACGTTGTGTTGTTCAAATATCCGACTTGT
>JAYVFX010000347.1:0-4051 GCA_043772795.1 Deltaproteobacteria bacterium | reverse complement strand
AGATCTCCGGAATCTCATGGCTGACAATGACGGCAGTGAAATGCAGCATCTCGTGAAGGTCGTGGATCAGTTGATGAATGGCATTCACACGAATCGGGTCAAGTCCAGTGGTGGGTTCGTCAAACAGTAAGATCTCGGGTTCGGACACCAGCGCACGTGCCAGAGCCACGCGTTTGCGCATCCCGCCGGAGAGTTCGGCAGGGAATTTGTCATCGATTCCAGAGAGGCCGACTTGCGCCAGGCGTTCGTGCACTTTCTCCCGGATGGCCAGCTCTCGGAGCCGAGTTTTCTCGCGAAGCGGAAAGGCGACATTGTCATACACTGAGAGTGAGTCGAATAAGGCTCCGCCTTGAAAGAGCATGCCGAAACGATTGCGCACCTGATTCAAGGTTCGCCCCCGTAAGTGACTGATCTCAGTCCCTTCTACCCAGACTTCGCCAGCATCGGGTTGCATCAACCCAATGAGCAACTTTAACAGGCAGCTTTTCCCCGCACCGCTACGGCCAATAATGGTATAAATCGCGCCATCTGGAATTTCTAAGTTTACCCCAGCGAGAACCCGTTGACTGCCAAAGGCTTTATGGAGGTTGACAAGGCGAATCATGGCTGTGCTACAGGATTGAAGTGAGGAAATAGTCCCATAACAAGATGAGGACTGAGCACATCACCACAGCTTGTGTGGTCGCGTGACTCACTCCTTCTGCGCCGCGTGCCGCATAAAAACCCTTGAAGCAGCAGACCCACGCGACGATCATACCAAAGGAAAGGGATTTATAGAGCCCGCCCCAGATGTCGTCGAGTGTGACGGCGCTGCTCATCTGCGTAAAATATGAGCCCACACTAATGCCGAGGAGTTGGACTCCGACAAGATAGCCTCCATAGATGCCAACGACCACAAACACAGCATTGAGGAGGGGAAAGGTAATGATGGCGGCTAAGAGGATGGGGACGACAAGATACTTGACCGGGTGAATGGCCATGACCTCCAGTGCGTCTATTTGTTCGGATATCCGCATGATTCCGAGCTCTGCAGTTAATGCTGACCCTGCTCGCCCGGTGATCATCAAGGCTGACAAGACTGGTCCTAATTCTCGAATCAAGCTGAGCCCCACACCAGGACCGAGAAAGGCTTCGCCACCGAAGCGCCGTAAGGCCGTATAGCTCTGGAACGCGACCACCATGCCGGTGAAGGCACCAGTAAAAATAATGAGGAGCAATGAACGAGCGCCGATAAAATCAATGCGCCGCATTATTTGGGTTGCCTGAAATGGAGGAACAAATAGCTGTGACAACACGGTGGCGAGAAAGATTCCCATCTTGCCCGTATCGTGGAGGAAACGATTAGTAAAGCGTGTACTGAAACGTGCTAACGTCAACACTCGCGCAACCTCATCCTAGGACCCGTACCACGATGACGCTTTGTATGCAGTGGAGTCGCGAAATTACGTCTGCATACAAAGCGCTGTACGTTGGCGACGCGAATGACGTACCACAGGCACCCGGTCCACTCAAGGGAGCAGCACGTGGAGACCAAGGCACCTGAATGGAATGAGCGTAGCCACAAAGGGCCGTGAGAGGGTCTGGTGCCTTGGTAATGTCGCTGTACGTGCCACCGAGTTCGAGAGAGTACGACCGAAGGTATTAGCTCCGGCGGCGGGTGAGCTTATATGGTGAATCCCAGATATCGGGCTCGCAATAGTCAGGGCTTAAGGTGTCCCACCGTATGAGTCTGCGACGGAAGTATTCAGCATTGAGATCGAGATGAATGCAGATACTCTCAAAGCCGAACAACCACTCTTGGTCCGTGTCCCAGAACCAGTCGCGAATTTCACGAAAGACCTCGCGACCATAGTCGGTTCGCACGTGACGATAGCGGAACCAGCACGCGACCGCGTCTTGTAACACGGCAAACATCAGTCTTCGCTCTCCTGTCCATTGAGCCGCTGATTGTTGACTCGCGGTGAAGAACTGTTCGGGAAGAAACAAAAGCGGTTGCAAACGATGGTGATCGGCACTTGGAATGCCGAAGACCTCTTGTTCAGGAAATGGGAGGACTGTTGCTGTATTGGTATGTTCCATTGCTGCTGTTCCTTATTCGAAGAAGAGAATTTTCTGGCGCATGGGAGCAGTATTGCAACTCCGGGCGTGCTCATAACTTCCCGTCGGTTCCAGTATTAAGCAATAAACAGGCCAACGATAATGCCACTTCGACTGGATGAATTTCCAGTGCGTTGAGGAGAATTGCCTCATAGGCTGGTACGAGGTCCCATTTTGCCTCGCAAAATAGTCCCCCGAAGTATAGAGAGAGAAAGACCCCCTCCCTGTTTTTCTATGGAGCGGAGGAGTTTAGTAAACGCTACGATCTGTGGCACGGCCATTGCTAAGAGACAAAGTACTGATAAAACTTCCCACCCCCACCTCCGTTGCTACCCTGATGGCCTGTGGTAACTGAACTTTAAGAATCTGCGTTAAGGATTTCCGCTCTAAACTTTGGTCGATGACAGGGAGTCGAAATGACTCTCAGGTGAATGGAGTGTATAACGAGGAGGATACTCATGGTACGAACACCAAGCCCTCAAGAAGCATACAAAAAGGGATATGCTGATGGATCGCGTATGGCGGAACAGATGCGGTGGCAAGGAACACCGATTGGCAATGTACTGAAGGGTTCCTGCTATGAACCGGATCGAGATTTCCATGCCGCATACGACGATGGATTTAAGCAGGCGATGGATGCTGCAAGCAGGGTGGAGTGGCATTTCCCCAAGGAAGCGGGACCGTCTGTCGAACACATTGAGGCGGTTGGACCGAAACGATGGTTATCTGCGGCTTAGGAACTATAGTGGAGGAGATACGCAGCCCAGATTAACAAAGTTAAGGTTTGACTGGTTCCGGAGGAAAAGAATGCCCGTTAGAGCGCTGCAGGGAAACGGAGCGTGGTCAGCGACGCTCTTACAAAAGACCATTCGTGAAAAACTCCAAGGTCGCCGCCTTGTCGTTGTGTCAAACCGTGAACCTTACATGCACGAATATCGTAAGGATACTGTGGTTTGTGAGCGACCTGCCTCGGGGATGGTAAGCGCGATTGACCCCGTGTTGCAAGCTTGTGGGGGACTATGGGTCGCCCATGGCTCGGGTTCGGCTGACCGTCTGTTTGTCGATGCGGAAGACTGCCTTGCCGTGCCACCGGAAAATCCACGGTACGTTCTTAAACGGGTATGGCTCTCGAAGCAAGAAGAGCAGGGGTACTACTACGGTTTTGCTAATGAAGGGCTCTGGCCGCTCTGCCATGTGGTTTTTGCACGCCCTCGTTTCGACCTCACCGATTGGACAGCCTATGCCCAGGCGAACCAAAAATTCGCCGATGCGATTCTCGCGGAAATACAAGATGAACCGGCGCTCGTCTGGATTCAGGACTATCATTTTGCCTTGCTGCCGCGCTTGTTGAAGGAGGCACGTCCGGATGTGCTGGTTGCACAGTTTTGGCACATTCCATGGCCGAACCCTGAAGCCTTTCGCATATGTCCATGGAAACATGAAATCTTGTGGGGACTCCTCGCGAACGACCTATTAGGCTTTCATATTCGCTACCACTGCGACAATTTTCTGGCGACGGTGGAGCGCGAACTCGAAGTGCGCATTGATCGCGAGCGGTCCTCGGTATTTCACCACGATGGAGTGGAGACTCTTGTTCGGCCTTTTCCGATCAGCACCGATTTTGCCGGACTCTCAAAGGCAATTGAGGGTGAGGAGGTGAAAGCGGAATGTCGAAACCTTCAGACGTTACGTGAGGTTCGCGGACGGCGGATATGTCTCGGTCTTGATCGTCTCGACTACACCAAAGGTATTCCTGAACGTCTGCGGGCGTTTGAGCGGCTCCTTGGTAAGTATCCGCATTTGCAACGGCACGTGGTTTTTGTACAAGTAGGACCAGAAAGTCGTACGGCGATTCCACGTTACCGGTCTCTTAACGAACAGATTGTGCGATTGGTTTCTGAAATTAACCGAAAATATGGGAGCCCGGACTGGGTTCCGGTCGTTCTTCTGCGAC
>JAYVFX010000346.1:0-2609 GCA_043772795.1 Deltaproteobacteria bacterium | reverse complement strand
TGCCCTGCCTAACTTTCGCCTCCGTCTTACTCCTTGGCTCCCCATGACCTAATCGGGATAAACTCTCATGTCTTCTCTTTTTGCGGCAGCACTCTACGAAGGAACTCATACAAAGCAACTGCACCAGCGACAGAGACGTTGAGCGAGTCAACGTGCCCAAGCATGGGAATAGAAACGAGGCAATCACAGGTTTGTCTTGTTAGCAGACGTAACCCCTTCTCCTCTCCCCCAAGTACAAGTGCGATCTTGTGGGAAAGCTGGAGTTCGTAAAGGGATTGTGGGGCATCTTGAACGAGACCGACTAACCAATATCCGCTTTCCCGAATCACCGATAGCGCACGGGCGAGATTATCTACACGACAAATAGGTAAGTACGCCGTCGCTCCGGTCGCAGTCTTCTCAGCAACCGCAGATAACGGCACTGAACGGGATTCAGTGATTACCACTCCTGCAACTCCGACACCCTCTGCCGTCCTTAGAAGAGCGCCCAAATTACGTGGGTCGGTAAGTCCGTCTAATACAAGAAGCAGTTCTCCTTCACAAGCGAGAATTTCACGAAGTGAAGAATAGGGAAAAGGTAACAAGCGAGCAGCTACTCCTTGATGTACCCCCCCTTTGGTAAAGTCTTCAAAGAAATCCGCACTCTCGTAACGGATCGGGATTTGAAATTGACGGGCCAGTTCATCAATCTTTGTCCCTTTGAGCGAAGGGAGTAGGTACAGTTCAAGGATGTGGTCAGGACGTGCACACAAATGCTCGTGGACAGGATGCCAGCCGTATAGTCGTCGCGATTTACAATCTTTCTCTTTTTTTCTAGGATGAGATCGCATGGGCAAAATTCTATGTCGCTATATATTTCGTGAACTTGCGACTCCTTTCTTTTTTGCGCTGCTCATTTTTACGATTATCTTATTTACCGTCCGAATCCTCAAGCTCGTTGAGCTCGTTGTTAACCGTGGGGTCCCGCTCGAACAACTGCTTGCTATCTTTCTCTACATTCTACCTGCGTTCTTCGAGGTGACAGTCCCGATGTCCCTCCTCCTTGCTCTGTTATGGAGTTTTGGTCGTTTATCATCTGATAGAGAAATCCTTGCACTAAAAAGTTGCGGTATAAGTTTCATGCAAATGGCCGTTCCTGTGGGTATGGTTTCTTTTGTTGTGCTCTGCGGAACATTTTTTCTTACATTATACGCACGCCCATGGAGTAATGCAGCATTACGACAGGTCATCTATGAAGTCACTCGGACTCGGGCAACAGCTGGGTTAAAGGAAAAAACCTTTAACGATGAATTCGACGGTATAGTTATCTATACTGAAGAAATTCATCCTCCAGGCACCTTCCTTCAAGGCCTTATGATCGCGGACAACAGGAGCGCGCAGAAGCGGAATACGATCTTTGCTCAGCGGGGACAGATTGTCATGAACGAAGACAGTCAGTTACTCACGCTCCATCTTTTCGATGGAACGATTCATAGTACTGAAGCATCCCACAAAGGGTACCAAACAACTCACTTTTCCACGTATGATTTAACCCTAAACCTTGCGGCTGCGCTTCCCGAGGTTACGCGGGCAACCACATCACCGGCAGAACTCTCATTAGAAGCCCTACGATCGGCTATCGAGCAAAAAAGGAAAGAGGGAGGAAGTGCGAACGCAGAACGTTCGGAACTCCATCGTAGATTTTCACTTCCCTTCTCTTGTGTCGTATTTGCGTTACTGGCACTTCCTTTAAGCATTCGTCCGATATGGGGGTTTCGTTCCCACGGCTTTGCGATTAGTATCGTGATTATCGTCGCGTACTATGTCCTTCTCACAGTTGGAGAAACCCTGGGCAAGAAAGGTACACTACCTCCAGCGATAGCGCTTTGGTTACCGAACCTTGTGCTCGGAACCATTGGGGTAGTGCTCTTCAAACGGACTACGCAAGAGTAGGAAGAGATCCTTCCTTGTGCGTAGTGGAACGATCAATAGGGATGTGGTAACGAGTTGCGTATGTTTCCTTCGCGCCCTTCTTCTTCTCGTATTATTTCCGCATACTTGGGTAGAGAATTTTTCCGCACTTTCTGTTCGTGCCTCTTGTTTCTGTGGACTTTGGCATTGTTGATCGATTTTTTTGATCGTCTCGACGACTTCATCCGTCAAGATGCCAATGTTGCTTCGGTCCTTCGCTATTTCTTCTTTAAAGCGCCACTTTTTGTTTCACAGATGGCTCCTGCGGCCGCCCTTACTGGATCGCTCCTCAGCCTGAGTCTGCTTTCTCGCAATAAGGAGCTACTCGCACTAAAGTCCTGCGGGTTCAGTACTGTCCAGATTGCTCGCCCACTACTTTTAGTTGCAGCACTATTGAGCATTGGCGTATGGGGCTGGAATGAACTTGTTGTCCCTTTTTCCTTTCACAAAGCTCGTATCATTAATTCCGAAGAGATCAAGAAGAAACCATCTAAAGGTTTCTTTGACGAACGCGGATTTTGGTACCATGGGGAGCATGCATTTTATTATATTGAGCATTTTGACCCACATGCGGACGTCCTTTCAGGACTCACAGTATATAGACTCGATGATAAATTTCAGGTCCGTGCGTTAGTCGAGATCTCTCGAGCTTACTGGAA
>JAYVFX010000345.1:0-2874 GCA_043772795.1 Deltaproteobacteria bacterium | reverse complement strand
ACCTATGGTAACCGTTCTACCGGACAGTACGTTACTCGCTGAGGCCTAAGGGCTCGTAAGCCAATAACAGTTTCGATTCATGTCACCTTGATGATGAGGAGAGAGAAGTACGTAGGGCTTCTTCATCGCTGCCATGGAGGGTTCCATGATGGTGAAGTGTAACAGTTGTCACTCTGGAAATGTAACGTCTATTAGCTTACGGACTCTAATCTTCTCTTTCTTCTCCTACCTCTTATTCTTCTCGGTTTATTCAGAGCGCTTAGTTCGCGCGCTCTGAATCGCTCCTCCCCCCTAGCCCCTGCCTCTCTTCGGCTTCTCTACGTCAAGTCGGAGTACGTTAGTCGTCGTTGCCCTGAATCTGAGGAGTACTGCCATTCTGAAATAATACGAAGCGGAGGCGAAGAATCTCTCTCCACTACACCCGCTAACATTCTTCGTCTCTGCAAAATCAACATGGCTCACTACCATAGGTCTCCTCAATAATTTGTAGTGAGCACCGCATAAAGACAAAAGGTTGTGGTCTCCACAATTTCACCTACCGCTCCAAACGTGTCACCTGTGATGCCGCCAAGCCGCGAGGTGCAGTAGCGTACGACCCCAAGGATCAGGATAAGGGCGACGGAAAGAGCCATCAGCCCAGCGCTAGCTCCAACGAAAAAAACGACGAGCAGAGATATCCCACTCGCAATGGTCAGCTCTCGACAGAAAACATTCTTCACAAGGAGCGACCCAAGCCCATCAGAACGAGCGGGGATGGCGTGATACGCCATAACCACATAGCCCCAGCGACTTACAGTCGGCCCGATGAAAAGAGCTGAGCTTCGACCATTACCGGAGAGGAGGTCCAGCGCTCGGATCTTGAACAATAGCACTCCAACGAGTACCAGTGCGCCGAACGTACCAATACGGCTATCTTTCATGATCGCCAATTGACGCTCGCGATCATGGCTCCCGAGCAGCCCGTCGGCGCTATCGGCAAGGCCATCAAAGTGTAATCCCCGACTGAGCATTGCAAATACCGCGACGACGATAAGATTCCGCAAAGACGGTGGGACGAAGGGCTGGAATGTAATATCAACTCCCCAAACTATTATCCCAAGTATTGCCCCAACTAGAGGAAAGAAAGCTGCGGAACGCCCAAATGCTCGTTCATCAAAAGGGAGTGTCTTCTTAATCTGAATGACCGAAAGAAACTGCAGCGCAAGAAGAAATTCATTGAGCACGTTCGCAGCTATAGCATCCCATAATCATGCTGTAACTGCTGGCGTTTACCCACAACCGCTATGGACGTATAGTGCACCTTACTTTGCAGTCATGTCGAGGTGCAGTGTGGCTGACGCATCACTCGAGTCAACGTTGATCCAATTCACAGAGGGCGTACGTGAATTGCTGGGAGAGCAATTGCGTGCCGTAGTGCTCTACGGTAGCGCTGCGGGAGAAAATTTTGTTCCCGGCAGCTCCGATTTGAATACAGCAATCGTTGTTCAGCACATGGGGTTTGATGTTCTCAAGAAACTGTACCCACGCATGGCATCGTGGCACAAGCAAGGATTTGCCGTTCCTTTGATTATTGATCGTAGCTTCTTGGAACGGGGCCGTGACGTATTTCCTATGGAGTTTTCCGACATCCGAGAACAACATCGCACGCTCTGGGGCGAAGAAATCTTTCGTGATTTAGCCATCGGTGGTGAACACCTACGTTTTCTCGCCGAGCATGAGGCCCGCAGTCGGTTGTTGCGACTCCAAGCGCTTTATCTGGAACGTGCGGGAGAACCGGCTCGGTTGCGTCAAATTCTCCTTGACTCGCTGAAAACCTTTCTCACTCTCATGCGCCATCTCCTTCGACTCCAAGGAAAGAGTGGCGTGCAAAACTATGAAGAAGTCCTCTCTCTCTTTGAACAGTACTTCCAGGCCTCATTTCCAGAGATGCGCCGTTTGATTGCCATCCGACTGGGAGTCCGAGATTGGTCGCATGAACCGGCGACAGCATTCTTTCATCAATACTTAGAGGACGTACAACGCCTCGTTGCTCTCATTGACGGACTTCCACAAACTTAAGCTTTTTTCTTTCATCAATGAAATTCTTTCACACTTTGCTTGTTGTTCTGTATTTGTTTATCTCACCCGTTGTGACTAACGCTGAGGACATGATTCTCCCGCAGCCACAAGGAGCCGTGTCCGACTTCGCGAGCATTATTGATCCCCAGACACGACGTACGCTTATCAACCTCATCCAAGAGCTGCAGGAAAAAACCGGTGCGGAGATTGCCGTAGTTACTGTGGAGACAACCCAACCACTCACCACGTTCGATTACGCTCTAAAAATTTTTGAGACATGGAAGCCTGGGGCGAAGGACAAAGACAATGGCGTTGTCTTTTTGGTGGCGAGTAAAGACCGCAAAATGTTTGTGACTACCGGTTATGGCGTTGAAGGTATGCTTCCCGACGGTAAAGTGGGAGCGATTCGCGATCAGTATATTGTTCCTGCCTTCAAGCACGGTAGCTATAGTCAGGGCATCCTCGCTGGCACCCAAGCCATGGCAACGGAGATCGCCCAAGGGTATGGAGTGACGTTAACCGGTGTCCCTACGCCGCACCGTCGGGGGAACGAGGCCCCAATAAATCCCCGGTTGCTCTTCTTTCTCCTGGTCTTCCTTTTCATTGTTCTTTCGTCTTTTTCTCGTGCGAATCGCGGACGTTCCAATCGCTACGGTGGCGGGGTTTACCATGGTGGTGGCTATGGTGGGTGGGGCTTTGGCAACGGCGGCTTTGGTGGAAGTGGGGGCGGCTTTGGTGGATTCGGTGGCGGTGGCAGTGACTTCGGTGGGGGCGGTAGTGACTCCGGTGGTTTTGGCGGCGGTGAATCTGGTGGCG
>JAYVFX010000344.1:0-8199 GCA_043772795.1 Deltaproteobacteria bacterium | reverse complement strand
TGCCTTTATCATGATCGTTACCTGCCCGAAAGGCAGGGAATCTTTCAGATCGAATGGGCTGTGTGTAACGATTCCCTGATACAGAAGAGTGGCCGCGCCCCAGTCGGAGTTATTGCCATAGTTGAATTTGAATCTGTACCCGGCGAGGTCAGAATCATTGACCTTGTCCCAAATGGCAATAGTCCCGTCGAGTGAGAAATTTATCACATTTGTTGGTGGCTCCGATTTGCCAACGACCATGTGCAGCGGAGCATAAACCCAATCAGACCTAACATTCAGATAGGGATCAACTGTGCGTGCTCGGACGGAATACCAGGAGCCATCCTCCACTGGCGATAGATACACTTCTGTGTTTCCGCCGGTCACCGTAATCATTTGGCTTGCTATAGCATCGGCCAATTCCCATTCGATTTCGATGATACCGTTTGTAAAGACAGCGCTAGTTGTCGCTTTCGGCCACTGGACATGGATGCGGGAAATGATCGTTCCATCACTCTGGATAAGTAACTGATCTGTTCCAGAGACAAGCGTCAAACTAGCAAGTGGATCGATCAAAAACGGGTTTGGCAGATTCGTGTTTGGAGTTGAGTCAGGAACAACTGCATCTGCGTAATCCCAAATGCTAGTCGCATCCTCTTTCATGGTTAGCTCGATGATGCCAGCAGGCTGATATTTTTTGTCCGTAATGCGGAACACCTTGCTCGTGATGCCGAACAGCGAACTGGTGAACGTCACCCTGTCACCAACACGGCGTGGCCATGCCTTCAGCGAAAACTCGGCCTTGATGGTGTAGGCATTCCGGCTGTCCTCGGTCATGATCCTGGCTAGATCCCATACGGCCTGGAGTGAGTTAGTCCACCTGAAATTAACGTCGGCAAAAAGTTCTCTCCCGTCAGCGGAAACATACGCCGCGTTGCTGAATGGCTTGAAGTCGGTGGCAACATAGAGATTCTCCGCGGTGATGTATTGACCTTTGATGCCGTTGAAGCTGGTCGAGTCGGACGTGCCAGGATTGACCGATAGCTCCCCGACGATATCGGATTGGTCCAGCGAGGCAACGGCAGCAATGTATTTTCCTGCTGACATAGACCATGTCGTGGAAACGATGGTGCCTGCCATCGCGTCAGCCATGGTATTCAACACTTCAGACTGTTTTTCGTCTGAAGCGACGGTTCCGTTCATGGTGTACCTTTTCATGCCGCCACCACGATCTTCGTCACACACATTGGCAGCCGTAATAACATCGGCAACCGGAATGTCAGATGGTGGAACATTGCAAAATTCTGAGATCAGATAATCGTTTATGCATAATGCATTGTTCTGGCTCCATACGGTGAGCGTGCTGCGTGGGTCGTACACCAACTTGCCGCGAAGCAGCACCTCGATCGTTGGGAGGCCGCCTTGGAATTCTGGCTGGTTCAGGTCCAACCGTACAACGCTATAACAGAACCCATTCAATGTCGCCGTCAAGGGCCACGCATTCGGGAGATCGGCATGAAGCGCAGCATCGGCTGGATCGCCAGGAATCCCCAAGTGCGTTATGACGCGGACCCTAGGATTGTTTTTGTAGTATTGGTATCTAGGCGTAACGTAATCGGACGTGGCGATGGTAACGTTACGCCCAACCAATGTGTGCGGGATGTTGATGAAACTTGGTGGGTTGCTCCCGACTGATTTCTGGATAATCAGAGAGCCAGGAACAGGGGTATTAGCGAGCGTGAATGTGGGGCCATAGTAATGCTCTTTGTTAAGGATTCCGCCGAACTCATGGGATGCTCTAGTCTCAATCGGGAAGTAAGGCCCGCCGACAACATCGCCATTGACGTCCAAGGGTCCGATATCTTTCCCGGCGATAAAAACTTTTTCCACGGCGTCGCATTGGTGTGCGGCGTGGACGCAAACCAAATACTTGAATTGATCTTTATCGCCGGCAATGAACATCGCGACAACTGCCGATCCGACACGCGCACGTCCGTACACGTAAACAAAGGGCGTCTCCGATGTGATGCTGGTGATGTTTCGGTCCTGCAGGGAGGCATTGTAGGCATTCTTAGCATCTTCCGCTGCCTTGCGCGCCGCCCGGCGTTGTTGCGAAGAGCCGTAAATCGTCAACGCCACGGTAATGGCGACCTGCGCCACCATGAAATAGGTTACGGCGAACGTCCCTATGTAAAATGCTACGGCAGGCATGTTAAGCGCACCGCCACGAAACCATCGCCAACGAACGGGTGAAGAATACCAAACCCGCCTTTCCTGGAGCACAAATGTGTCGTCCAGAATAAAGATGCAATGCATTCTGATGCAGGGCTAGATCCCCATCCACCGCCCAATTGGATTCGATTCTCTGCAGCTTTTTGTCCACGATTGCATTCAATCCATCAACAATTTTAAGCACCCGATATGCCTCCAATTTCGATGCCCACGGTTCTATGTCGGAAAGATAATCTTTCCCAGTGGCGATTCTCACCCAACCGGCTGCGAACAGTACGCAGTCATGCTGGCCCCAGATGAAGGGCTTGTTGAGGTTTTGCTCGATGTATTCTGGGAGCGTCATTTTTCTTGAAAGCGCTTGCTCAACCATAGCTGCGGATTGGCGATTAAAGTTACTAAATAATCCAGTCCCGTGTCGTTTGGGTACCGCAGCTTCTGCTGGGCGGAATTCACGCGCAAGGCGGGACGGCGACTAAGCGCGTAAGCACTGGTCTCGCATTTCAAGATGATCTGCCCTTCCTGTCCCTTGATCCCGACTGCCACGGTGTCCATGACGCCCCTCCAACATAGCTCCGGCGTATCGATCAATCGAAAATTTTCGTCCATCGGACAGAAATACAATTTTATCGGACGCCCACGATATTGCGCCACGTCGCCGACAGCACTGGCGAGGATGCTCGGCTGCGCGATGTTTAGCGTGAAATTCAATGGCTGGGTATCGATGGCCGCAGACTCTTGGATCGAGTCGATATTGGCAATGGAGCCGAGCCCGTTCCACAGGTTACCACCCCATGTGAGTGGGCCTATAGCTGAGGAAAAATACTGTGTGCCACTGAGGTACTGGAGCTCAACGAAATAGACAGTCCTTATGGCGGCCTTTTCGAGAGCAGCTATCTGATTAGCAGTTGTCATCTAAGGCCTCCAGTCTTCTAGAAGGTCAAGACTAAAGCCGGAGACGAATATGCTACTGTAATCCCAATCAACCTTCGAATCAGTCCTCCTGAATAGAGCCTTGGGCTTATCCCAAGTTACGACCTCCCCGATCGAGAACGCGTTCCTAATAGGGGGCTCGATATTAACTAAGATATTACCTGCTCCATCCGAAGTAGCATCAGCAGTAGCCATTGCAACCTGCTGGGTGATTGTCGATCCAATACCTAGCATATCCCCTTTCAGGATAGTTTGGGCATTCCCTCCTGTCGCTACGATGTTGAGAGCAGTGTCTCCCTGAACTACTGCGACGCTTAGAGTCATTGCCCCTCTCATCGTACCTAAGGGGACGGGCCTCCCCATATCGTACAGGGCCAACTGATTGACTCTGCCGCGGAGTTTCATAAGCAGAGTCTTCCATTCGCCGACCATAGGATCTGAATCCCGTTTGGTAGTTACCTCAAGAGATACAGCCCACAGAGGAGCACTAACCTCAATAGCCTGAGCCCCGAACATGCTCCTAAACTCGATATCGTTCCTCTGTTGGGACCACGTCATACGCGTGATCGATAATGCGGTAGGAAGTACGATTATACTCATTATATCGACCCCGCCCGATGAAGTCGTTCGACAAGATCAGCATTACCTTGCTTGACCGCTCGGCTTACTAGAGCCTGCACCTCAGCTCGATCCGTTCTGGAATCGATACTGATACGCGGAGCATATACTAGCCCTCCGCCTCTACCTGCTCGGCCTCTAGAGTTCTCCGCTGCCGATACTACCTGCTCCCCCTTGTGGAGATATGCCAACATGTTGCGAGGTATGTAGTCGGATCCCGTAGCCAGTGGTATTGCCATCCCAGCAGCACCCGCACCAGCACTAGCCATATTCGAGTACGCATTAACATTAGCAGCAGCGCCGGTACCCATGCCGATACCCATTCCAAACAAGCCCCCTAATTGCGAGGCTATAGGAGCCAGAATTAATTGACGTATAGCTATCCGGGCAAACTCAAGAGCAATCCAATTGGCCAGATCCGATATCTCGAACTTACCAGTCTTGACAAAATTCAGAATCGCATCCTCTGCCTGCCTAAAGGATCCAGTGAACCAATCACCTATCTGCTGGGCAGTGTTCTTGGCATCTTCTGCATACTGCATGAGTGCCTGCCTAGCTCCAACACCCCAGCTCTCGTTCATCTTGTCTTGCTGGTCTCTTAGGTTAGCAAGCGCCTTCGCCATAAAGTCGAACTGCTCCGAGGACAGACTGGCTCGATGGGCCTCAAGCTCCATAAGATCGTTGGCTCTAGCCCGCTCGTTATTGGTCAGACCAAGGAGTCGGGTTTCCTTCTCGATATTCTGTATCTGCTGCCCTATCGCTTCTGCGACGCCCTTATCCTTAGCGATGTCATCCTGTATCTCCTTGGCAGCCTTCTCTGAAGCTGTCAGGAGATTGAATTCATCGGTTAGTTCTTTAACTATAGCTGCCATAGAATCTGGATTGACGTGGATCTTGGCCAAGTGATCTGTAAGCGTCACTATCAACTCATTAAGCCTCTCCGTCTTAGCCAGATCCTCTGGGCTAATTATCCCAGAAATAATATCCTGTGCTCCGGCGGTTCTAGCCCGAATAGTGTCGAACATCTTTTTTACTGCTAGGGTTTGAGTTTCCAGCAGCTTTGGGAAGGCCTTAAGATCCTTAAGCTCCCCGGTCTTGGTTATGATCATCTGGAATAGAGCAGCTAGCTGGTGGGTAAGATCCACACCTTCAGCTCCAGCCTCTCTCAGATGGGCGGCGATTACGGCTAACCCACCTTGGCCCTTCTCTGGCATAGCCTCCATTATCTCGATAGCCTTAGCCATACCCTCAGCTGCGATCTCTGCGTCCTTACCCGAAATCGCAAACTCTTCGGTCTCCTGGCTCAGAGCATCCAGGCTACGAATCGTCTTCTCGATACGCTTGATCCAATCATCCCAAGCCTTAGACGTTCCGTTATCCTCCGGATTGACATCCAGCATCAGACCGCCGATACGAGCCATCTCTCGCTGTAGCTTGTCCCGAAGATTTTCCAGGGCCGCAAGACGGGTCTCCGCCTCGGTAGTATTGGGGCCTGGCAACTGACGACGTAGACCCCCACCTCCGAACCCCCGACTGAGTTTATCGTTGGCCTCTTTCGCCTTCTTGGCCCGCTCCACCTCTAACTGGATCAGGGTTTTGGTGATCTCGATCTCATCCGTGACGTTGCGGAGATGTTGTTGTGTAGCCTTCTTCGTCTGCTGGGCCACCTGTATTCCGGTATGCCCTATTGCTTCCTGCGTCCGCAGCCACACCTCGTTCTTGTCGATAAACTCCTGTACAGTAGTAAGGAGAGGATCGAGCTTCTGGTTCATTAGCTGATAGCCCGCAGCGGCACCTACAGCTACTAGGCCTAACTTGATCAGTATACCTAGCCAGTTTGTCTTCCCCACCACCTCGGAAGCTATTCCTACACCTATAATAGCATCCCGTAGGATTATAAGTCCACTGGCAGCCGCAGTTATTATAGGTACAATGTTGGTCAGGAACGAGAAGAACAGAGCACCTGCGCCTGCTCCGACAACGGCCCCCATGATAGCAAATACCTTCTCCATGTTGGTGGCAAGGTATTCTAGGGTAGATGTAGCCAGTCTAACTGCAGCTGCAAAGCCTTGGGAGAAGTGGGATACAGAGTCAAACCTCTTCTCCAACTCGAATAGGGCGTTGCTAAACCGGCTTATCTCAGCGGCTAGAGATCTGGAAGCCTGCTCCGCGGCAGGGCCGAATATTTCCTTTAGGGCTCTGCTTAACCTGGGGAGCATGACATTAGGAAGAACCTCGCCAGCCGCCATAGCCTTCTGGAATGCTGCTTGGGTCATGCCCATGGCTCTAGCAGCCAACTCAAATGCTCCTGGGAGCACGTCACCCAACTGGCGCTTTAGTTCTTCCGTGGTAACCGTTCCCTTGGATACCATCTGCTCGTACGCCAGAAATACTCGCCCGAGCTGTTCCTGGGAAAGATGGAGTGCTCGCCCAGCAGTGATGGCACCCTCGAATGCCAATTTCTGGTCGCTAAGAGCCATTCCAGAGAGGCGAGCAGCAGTCGTAAACTTGGCGTAGGGCTCGATCAATTCCCTTACGGAGATACCTAGCTTATTAGACTGATCCTGCAAGTAGTTCATCTCGTTGGCAGCTAGAGCAGTATTACCTGTGCTTGTCGCGAGGAGAGCGTCGAAGCGCTGTTGCTCCATTACGGCCTTGATGCTGGCCGCCGCTATTAGTCCAATACCAATAGCAGCACCTGCTGCACCAGCTACGAACAGGGCCATCTGTACTGTATTCCTATCGAATAACCCCGAAAGGACATTCAGACGAGCACCTACTCCAGATAGAGGACCCATTGCTAGTACGCTCGCACCAGCCAGGTCTCGCATTATTGTTGTGAGTGTACTTCCTGCCTGGTTCATCTTGGTAGCCTCTTTAGAGGCCGCCGAGAGAATTGCAGACATACCGACGGTACCACGACCTATTTGGGATCGGGATAGAAGGCCGGCTTGTTGAGTGAGAGTGGTATTGAGCCGTTTGTATGCCATGGAGACCTTATCGATCTCCGGAGCCGCCATGCCGCTCTCACGCATCTTCTGCGTAACGGCAGACGTCCTCGCCATCAAAGAGGTAAGGGAGCGCTCAACCCCAGCAAACTTCGAGTACATTTGCTGAGCGCCAGTCGCAGTAGACGTGGATAGGGCATCGACCTGTTTACCAAACGCCTTGAGGGTCCGGAGACTCTGCTCAAGAGGTTTGGTATCAGGGACGAGGCCGAATCCAACCTGACCGAGGTTTACTGTCCGACTTGCCATCTTGCATCTTCCTTATGATAACGAGCCAACGGGCAAACTCATCCGCGTTTAGTTCCCTTACCTCTGATTCGAACTTCCCTAAATGTAGTCCGACGAGATTGACTAGGAAGTCGAGCCCGTCTCCGGCAAGTTTTTTTCGGCCTCCTCGATCCTGGCTGAGAGAGTCTGTTTGTTGATGGCATCCATGAGCTTCTGCCAGTAGCTCCCACTCGGCATTTGCGCCAGAGCATCAACATCGGCCGCATCGAACACCTTCTCGTCCGTGCCCGGTACGTAGCAGCAGTCCACTAGGATCCCCAGAAGACGGATCTTATTGTCCTCCGTCTTCATGGCATCCAATATCTGGCCCACGCTTGATTGCCGGACCTCGATTTGTACTCCATCCTCCAACTCCACCACATCGGTGAGGGGTTTCTGCCCGAGAATCTTCGAGCGGAGAATGTCCTTTGCTGACATTGCCTGGTCTTGTACTGATCGTGTCATTACCGTCTCCTGAGTTGACTACTAACTGTGCTGCAGCTACTATAGATACCGTGATGTTACGGGAAGACTACTGGAGCGCCACTGCCTTTCATATTGCACTGGAACGTATTCGGAGAGTCCATCCCTCCAGATAGTGACAGATTCGTTACGGCCACTGACCCTTTCCAGCCCGCCGCACCATCGTGCAGATACCTCGCAAATACGTTGGTGTCTGTCTGCCATCCTGTCAGAACCTTCTGGATTGCCAAGGGGATAGGGCTCGCAGCCGCATGTATCCACCCAAATGGGCGATCCAACAGGGGACCGACAACCTGGATAGGAACGTTCAGCTCGAAATGGAGCGTCTCCTCCTCGAGGGCTCCGACACTGCCCGACTGACTAACAGACGTCAGCCGAAAGAATCCCCTGGCTACTGAGCCGGCAGCCTCGCCCAGACCATCAGGGTTGATCTCGATGACGTATTCTGTTCTGGCAGCGAGAGCCGCATGCCACGCGTCTGCCGACGCAAATACGTTCGGCAGTTCGACCGATACGGTCTTAAGGCCAGGAGTAAACGTATCCCACCCCGAATTAGCCTGAAGTGTTGGCATGTCCGAAGTCTTGATCGGCTCACCGGTTTGGTTCAGTGTATAGCTGGTGTACTTCGAGATGGACAACATCGGCAGGTACGTAACGTCCACTGTTACAGCGCCGGTGACTG
>JAYVFX010000343.1:0-3469 GCA_043772795.1 Deltaproteobacteria bacterium | reverse complement strand
TTTACTGTCGTCGTGGCTCAGAACCAGAAGTCGCAGACGAGTAGTACAGTTCACTAGCCTGATTGCGGGACGGTTTGCAAACCGTCCCGCACGTACCTCTATGCGAGTGGAACCACGGCTGTGACCGCTGGTCCGTTGCCGACGACCCGGGTGGTATGTCCCGCACCGGTGGTGTCTTCGGCGAGAGTTGCATCACCGGGATTCAAGCGCTTCAACGTCCCATCTTTGAACCCAAGCTCAAGTTGTCCTGTCAGTACGATTACGTATTGTCGTCGTGGTGCGGGATGCCAATCTATAAATGCGCCAGCGGCGAGCTCGCGAAACTGAATATGCACGGTTGGACGTGCTTCAGTGAGAATTGGATGTTCGGCGAGGGTTTGTTCTTCGAGGTGAGACTGTCTGTCACTTCCTATATACATACGAAAGATAGCCATAACGCTCTTCCTTTCCATTAGCGGGTGAACGATGATGAGAAGTGGTCAGTGCCCCACCCTGCATTAAACTGACCACTTCTCAAGCGAAAATCCTGATGGCAGCGGCGCGAACATGACCTGCGTTGCTCCGCCGACGGTACGTGTGAGATGCCCTTTACCGGTGACATCGTCGGCGAGAAACGCCTCACCTGCACGCCACTGGCGGGTCTGGCCATCGGTGGTGCTCACTTCAAGCACACCGGAGAGCACGACCACGATTTGTCGTGCCGGTGCATTGTGCCACGTCTGGGACATTCCCGCAGGCAATTCGGCGAAACGTACGTTTGGGGACGTGTAGGCGTTCGAAAGGAGCAAGGTATGGCCGTCGGCGTCTTTCATTGGCTGTGCGACGGGGATGTCGATTTCGGTGAAGCGCGAGCCTCCGTCTTCAGTGGAGATAAAGCGTGTAATTCTCATTGATGTTCCCTCCTTCAATCCTTCAATAGCGACGTGACGCTATCGCGTTTCCTACCCAGGGGTCAAGCGAGGAAAGATTATAGTTGCAGCTGTTGAGGAGAAGGTGATACAGACACACTAGAAAGACGATGCGCTATCGGAAAGAGAGGAGGGCAGATTGATGCTTGGAGCTTTTGCTCATGTTGGTATTACTGTTAGTGATATGGAGAGAGCCGTACACTTTTATCGTGACCTGCTTGGTCTCAAAGTGGTTGGCGATGTGACATTTGCCGGTGAGGAGGCAGATGTACTGACACAAGAAAAAGGAACCCGACTTCGGGCGGTGTATCTGCGCAGTGTCGAAGAGGCGAAAGGTGCACCGATCGAACTGCTGCATTTTATCTCGCCGGTTGCGGAGGGAAGTCCGTACCCCGGGATTAAGAATCCTGGGATTACCGAGGTTGCCTTCTGGGTGAAAGACATTGAGAGAACGTATACCGAGCTAAAAACCCAGGGCGTACAATTCTATTCTGCTCCACAACTGTTCGATCTGGATGGATACAAGGTACAAGCGGTGTATTTTCGCGATCCTGACGGGACGACATTAGAACTCATACAGCGCGTAAAGTAAGTTTTAGCAGGAACGAACGTGACCAGAACGGAATGCGTCCCAAGCCGGACGCGGCTGGGACGTTGATAATTATGCTGCCATTTGTCTATTGAGAACTTCGTTGGTAAATCCTCCAACCAGTTCGCCACCGTCGGTGTACAACCAGTCGTTCACTTGGTCGATAGACACTGTGACCGTTTCTCCGACCCGAACATTGCGTACATAGATCGGTTCGTTGTCCAAGGTTCCCGTCACCGTCTCTTCGCCGATTGCGGAGACAAGAAGCCACATGTATTCGGTCTCTTTTCCATTAGTGAACGGTGCTTTGACGGCAAAGGTTTGCTCGGAAGACCGATGCGCGAAGGAATTAGCAAAGACGTTCCACATTGAGTTTGCTTTCTGCGCCGCTTCCTCTAGGTGGGTATCGTTCGCAGTAATGCGGACGGCTGGCACGTCTGTTATGGCGGACAAGGCCTGCAATGGAGAAGGTCCGAGCAGGAGACTGGTCAAAGTTGGATGCCAAACATTGAGTTGGTTGGTCTCGGGACAGAACAGCCCGATACAATCGTCGTCCGCCAAAGCGGCAATCATGCGCCCTAAGTACTGGTACACGTTGTCGGACGTTGCGCCTTTAGGAGCTTCGATAAGATCCACCGATAACCAGGCGCGATGATCGCGGATCACCTGTTGTAGGCGTACGTTAGGGACATGCTCTGAGGTGTTGTCGTTCTGGTCGATATACGGGGTATCTGAGTTGTTGATACGAAAAGAATACCCACATACTTGCACTTGGAATGCCGGTGGTGTGTCGCAGAGGAAATCGGTGGAATGTGAATTGTCGTCCCGGAAATTTACACCGAGTGCGGTTGAGAGTGGGAGATGCAGTTGATCTATGGTGAGGTCTCGTGAGGAACGTAAGAGGAGAACAAGAGATTTCAGACGCGCAGAAACTTTGTCGTGAAATGTGCGGCGCCACAGCCACCCTGTTAGGGTGGCGAGGAAGCCTGTTAAAGTGAGTTGTAACCAGAGAAAAGAACTTGAAGCTGAGCTAGTGACTGTACCGTAGACGAACCATAGGACCTGTCCGAGCAACATGAGGCAGGAGAATCCAAGTCCGATCTCCGCGAATTTCATCTTCATTCCTACTCCTTCGCGTGACCCCCGACACGCTCTGTGTCTTCTATCGGCGCGAATAGAGGTGGCTTTATCGGTGGAGAGGTTGAAGGGTTGCGGTGTGTAACTTGAGTTTCGCTGTCACTGCACTGAAGCCTTTAAGAAAGATTTGAACGCTGTGCGTAATGCTGTCGCCGTGTAGCTCATGGAGAGCCATGGTTCGCTAACGTAATGACATTGGAGCACGCTGGAGTAGAGGGCGTGTATTGCTGGACGTCCGCTCTGATCTGGGAACTCGGGCATTGACAGAGGTCGGCGATTTAGAGCGTGTCTGCAAACCAGCAAGTTCCTGTCATTGCGAGCGTAGCGAAGCAATCTCTGCCCGAAAATGAGATTGCTTCGTCGCTTTCAGCTCCTCGCAATGACGTACTCGCGGAAGTTTGCAGACGCCCTCTTAGCAAAATCTCCTACCGGACGCGAAGACCAAACTTTGAGTGAGGAAGGAATCTCGTATGTACAACGGCTACCGGTTCAATTGGGATACTGCGCTTAAGCTTTATCCGATTACGCCGGACTGATCATGGTAGTGACTGACATGTCGACCTCGCTGAATGAATGTTGGGCTTTCTGTGTTCAGCTCAATCGCTGCCTGTTAGTGCGTGGGCGTTTGCAGTTCCTCATCCAAGATATGTGCAAGTCGCACTCCTGCTTTTGCCAGCTGTTGGTCGACGATAGGAAGAGCATTGCTATAGTAGCCTGAGCGTAAGTTGCGTTCTGGTGGGAGGTGGTAGGCGTAGGTACGGGCGAGTGCGTGGGTACCAAGGACCCAATCAACGGTAGTCCCACGCTGGAGTTCTGCGATGCTTTGGGAGGTAAG
>JAYVFX010000342.1:0-10435 GCA_043772795.1 Deltaproteobacteria bacterium | reverse complement strand
CGTGGAGTTAGTGACCACTAAGGAACTATCCGTACGATAACGGGTATGACAGGCTGGGCATTCAATAATCACTGGCTGTCCCTCCCTAACGCAAAGAATTGTAGGAGGAAGTAAAGAAAAATCAACCTCGTTGACGATGTATAGTAAAGAAAACTATAATACCTAAAAGTTTCTGTCGTCAGTTTGGGGAATCCTTTGCGTTGGATCGTTCTTGCCCTCCGTTTTTTCACTATTGCCTTACTTACTCTTTTTTGGGGTGTTCTCGTTATCCTCTTCTCCTACTTTGACCGCTATGGTGAACGAGCCGTTCGGCTCATTCGGTTTTGGGCTCGGGGGGTTTTGTGGGTGTGTAGGGTAAAAATACGGGTGCACGGCCGAGAGCAGATTGATGCGAAAAAAGCCTATCTGTTTATGGCGAACCACCAGAGCAATTTTGATATTCCTATTCTGATGGCAGCGTTTGATACGTTACAGGTCCGTTGGGTATCTAAACAAGAAGTGCGAAAGGTTCCTATCATAGGATTGTGTATGCAGCGGACGCATCAAGTACTGGTTGACCGTGACAGTCCGACGCAGGCCGTTGCGGTGATTCGTCAAGTAAAATCGCTTCTAGAGGCTGGTATTTCAGCCGCCTTCTTTCCTGAGGGGACCCGGACCCGAGATGGCCGTCTGCAACCGTTCAAACCTGGCGGGTTTGCTGTGGCCACTGCGGCAAAGGTTCCTGTGGTCCCCACGGTGATCAACGGGAGTCGAGCGCTCTGGCCTCCAGGGGGAGTCGACTTCCGGCCAGGAACTGTTGACGTTTTTTTCTGTGAACCCATTTCAGTGAATCCCCACTTGAACAAGAAAGCTGCACGCGAAGAGCTCTTAACCAAAGTGCACGCCGCGATTGCTGTGCAATTGCGAGATGATGTGCCGGTAGCGGAGACTGTAGCTTCCCCAGCCCTTGTTCTAACTTCTGCTTCGGAGCACCCGACTTCATGAGTGACGGTACCCTACGTATTATTCCCCTTGGCGGGCTAGGCGAGATCGGCCTCAATTTGATGCTGATCGAGTACTGCCCAGCTGACAGTGACGATATTGCAGCCATTGCTATTGATTGTGGTCTGATGTTTCCCGAGCGAGAGATGCTGGGGATTGATGTTGTCATTCCCGACTTCAGTTATTTGCGGGAGAAACGCCATCTGAAAGCGGTGGTATTCACCCATGGGCACGAGGATCACATCGGCGCACTCCCTCATCTGTTGCGCGAGTTTAACGTTCCCGTCTATGGCACTTCTTTTACGCTCGGGTTGCTGCACGACAAACTTGATGAGCATGGTTTGCTCAAAGACACCGAGATCCACGAGTTTCACCCGCGGCAATCCTGGCAAATTGGTCCCTTTCAGATTGAAGGTATTCATGTCACTCACAGTATTGTTGATGCAGTCGCGCTGGCCATCACTACGCCGCTTGGAGTGATCGTTCATACGGGGGACTTTAAACTCGACCAAACGCCGATCGATGGACACCAATCGGACCTTGGCCGCTTAGCCGAGTTGGGAGAACAAGGCGTATTACTGCTCCTGTCGGACTCGACGAATGTTGAGCGGTCCGGGACAACACCCTCAGAACGGACGGTGACACGCCCGCTTGAGGACCTCATGTCACATGCGAGTGGCAAAGTCTTAGTGGCAACGTTCGCTTCGCATGTCCATCGCATTCGTCAAGTCATCGATCTCTCTCTCAAGCAAGGGCGAGCAATAGGAGTGGTCGGTAAGAGCCTCATTAATAACATTGAAATTGCTCGCGAGGTTGGTCATCTCAAGATTCCCGCAGACACGTTTGTTGATATAGGGAAGATGGGAGACCGTGATCCACAATCCGTTACCCTCCTTACGACAGGATCGCAAGGTGAACCGCTCTCTGCTCTGTCTCGCATTGCCACCGGAGATCATCCTCACGTTAAAATTCGTCGTGGTGATACGGTGATTTTGTCGTCGCGCGTTATTCCTGGTAATGAACGTACCATTGCCCGCCTCCTTGATCACTTGTGCCGACGGGGCGCGGAAGTGTATTATGAGGCAATCGCGTGTGTTCATGTGTCCGGTCACGCGAGCCAAGAAGAGTTGCAGCTCATGCTTAACCTAGTGCGCCCGCAATTCTTCGTGCCTATACATGGCGAGTTTCGATTTTTAGTTCGTCACTGTGAGTTAGCTCGCGGTGTGGGGGTCGATCCCACGGGAGTCTTCTTGTTGGAAAATGGTCAAGTGCTAGAGATTACGACGAAGGGAGCGCATGTCGCAAAGTCAGTGCCGGCGGGACGTGTCTTCGTCGATGGTTTGGGTGGCATAGAAGAAGAAGTGCTACGGGATCGCCGTCATATGGCCGAGGATGGTCTTGTGGTTGCGATTGTCGGGATTGCACAGCAGACTGGAGACGTACTGACCGGACCGGATCTGTTGTCCCGCGGGTTTCTGGCGGCAACGAATGGCGAAGGGTTTGAGGCCGCGAAGGAAGCGGTTCGTACAGCGTTGAGTGAGTTGCCACGAGAGTCGCGGAAAGATATTGGGGTGGTGAAAGAACAAGTCCGGCAGGTTTTACGACGCCATTTTCGCCGTACGCTTGGTCGGCGTCCGATGGTACTGCCGTTTGTGATGGAGATGTGATGCGGAGGAGGTGGGAGCTATGGCGGTGGGGAAAAAACCGCAACCGGAGGGACAACCCTTCAGTGGAGAGGTGATTGGGGTTGCTAATATTGCTTTAGCGATCTTCTTTACCCTGGCATTCTATTCATATCAGGCTGGCGATGTGAGCAGTAACTCTGTTGGTTTGATCGGTTACCTGCTGGCCGACCTGTTATGTCCAGCTTTTGGCCAGGCGTGTTACTTATTACCATTAGCGCTGCTGTATTTCGCTGGGGTGCTTCTTCACCAGTGGCAGTGCCCTGCGTTGGTAGCTCAATTGCTGTCGCTTGGGACTTTCCTCATTACGACCGCTGCGCTGCTTGCGTTATGGGGAGGGCAGCGGTCTGTCATTGAGGCTGGTGGTTGGGTCGGTGGGTTTCTTGCCCTGCATTTACGTACGGGGCTCAATCTCATCGGTGCGCATTTACTCCTCGTTCCTGTTTTGTTGATGTCGTTTATTGGGATGACGCAGTTATCGTTATCTGCCACCGGAGCGAGTCTTTTTACTAGAAGTTATGCCTTGATTATGCAGCTGCGTACTGTGTTCACGCGGTTAGAAGAGTTGCTCCCTCATCTTACCTGGGAACGTCCAGCATTACCTGACCCTGAGCCTGAGATAGCGCCAACGAAGCGCGCGAGCCGAAAAGAACCCACCGCGAAAAAATCACCACCACCGCCAATTCTATTAGAGGAGGAGGACGAAGAAGACTCACTTCCGCCGATTATTATTACCGAACCTGCCCCGCCGCCCATTCCCGTTGCTAAGACCGACCGACCAAAACCAGCGCCGATGAAGGCCTTCAGCGAAGCGGTGACGGCGAACGGTCGATTCTATGTCCTCCCAGCCGTGTCGCTGATCGACCCACCCGTACGTTTAGCCGTGAAACTTGATGAAGATGCTCTTCATACGAGTTCACGCATCCTTGAAAGTAAGCTTGGGGATTTTGGCGTTGAAGGGAAGGTTGTTGCGGTTCGTCCTGGACCGGTGATCACGACGTATGAGTTCGAGCCTGCACCGGGAGTCAAAGTCAATCGCGTGGTGTCATTAGCCGACGATCTCCAGATGGCCCTGCGTGCGGTGTCCGTACGCATTATCGCACCGATTCCTGGCAAAGCAGTGGTGGGGATCGAGGTCTCTAATCCGCGGCGTGAGAAAGTCTGCATGCGCGAGATTATCGAAGGCTCAGGTTTTCAGCAGTCGGAGTCGCCGCTGACCTTAGCTTTGGGGAAAGATACCGTCGGCAATCCAGTCGTGGCTGATCTGGGACGGATGCCGCATCTTCTGGTAGCTGGAGCGACAGGAATGGGGAAATCGGTATCACTTAACGTGATGATCATGAGTATGCTCTATCGGGCGACACCGCGCGACGTGCGCTTCATTATGATCGACCCGAAAATGCTTGAACTTTCCTTGTACGAAGACCTGCCGCACCAGCTGTCGCACGTTATTACCAATCCCAAAGAAGCCGGAGCTGCGCTGCAAGAAATCGTGCGGCGTATGGAGTACCGCTACAAGCTCCTCAAAGACAAAGGAGTCAGAAACGTTGCGGCGTACAATCGTGTGATAGAAGCCGGACAGCCGAATGCCAAGGGAGTTGTGAAGCTGACCGAGATCATTGAGGAAGGTGACGACGATGAAGAGTTGCGAAGTGGATCGTCGTCTGCGGTAAAGGGTGAGCCGTTCGTCCATCAACGATTGCCGTATTTAGTGGTGATCGTGGATGAACTTGCTGACTTGATGTTAACTGTTGGTCGCGAGATTGAAGAACCTATTACTCGTTTGGCGCAGATGGGTCGTGCGGCAGGGATTCATCTCATTCTCGCAACTCAGCGTCCTTCAGTTGATGTCATCACCGGTTTGATCAAGGCGAACTTTCCCGCCCGTGTGTCATTCCAAGTTTCCTCACGGATCGACTCGCGCACGATTCTCGATGCAATTGGTGCTGAACGACTCTTGGGCGAAGGCGATATGTTGTTCCTGCCGCCGGGGAGTGCCAAACCTCAGCGTATTCATGGGGCCTACATTTCTGAATCGGAAATTCGCAAAGTGACAACCGCGATCAAGAAACAAGGCAAGCCGGTCTATGATACGGAATTTGTTGCAGCGCTTGAGAAAGCGCGCAGTACCAGGGGCGCTGACGGCAGCGTCGACGAGGATGACTACGACGAGATGTATGAGCAGGCCCGAGAGTTGGTGATGGAAAGCAAACAAGCGTCTATTTCCTGGCTCCAACGCCGACTGCGAGTCGGCTACAATCGTGCCGCACGCATGATCGAGCGTATGGAACGAGAAGGATTGGTGGCTCCTGCTGGAGAAGCCGGGAAACCACGCGAAGTCCTGGTTCGTGCGAGTGGGGGGAGAGAATAAGGCAAGTATTCAGCATTCAGTAGTCAGTAGAGGAAACGGAAAAATGGGCTGCACTCTCTTTCGATCCAACGTGTGTTTATATTGAGGTTATGAAAATATCTGCTCATTTTTTTGTTGGTTTTTTTGTTTTCTATGCTGGCTACTGGCTACTGACTACTGACTACTTTTTTCACTCTACTGGCTACCCCGCGCAAGCGGCATCCGTCCAGACCGTCGTGAAAAAACTCCAGGCGCGATACGATTCGACCTCTGGCTTTCGTGCTGATTTCACGCAAGCCGTAGAATCTGCCACGCTGGGCCAGAAGGTTGAGGCACAAGGTAAAGTCTTCTTCAAAAAGCCTGGACGTATGCGCTGGGAGTTCGTTGAACCAGAACAGCTTCTTGTCTCCGATGGAGAATTCTTTTGGCTGTACCAGCCCAAAGAAAAGCAAGTCATCAAGACGCCTTTCGCCCAAGCCTTTCGGTCAAATTCTCCAGCCTCTTTTCTGCTTGGCGTCGGACGTATCACGCAAGATTTTACTCTCAGCTTGCAAGAACAAAATGAGAAGATATACACGCTGCGCTTAACCCCGAAGAAAGATCCAGAAGCGATTGGTTTGCTGGATCTAGAGATTGACGCGAAGACGTTTGATATTCTTCAAGCGACGATCATCGATCCAATCGGGAACACGACGCGAGTACGCTTTTCCAACATTGACCGTAAAAATCCGCTTGATGAATCGCTCTTCCGTTTCACGGTCCCGCCTGGAGTTGATATCGTCGACACGCTATCGGGTTCGTGACCACAATCCCGCGCGCGCTCCTACATTACATACTGAGCTTGCCAAACTGGGGTTCTCCTTACTGGTGCGCTCAGCTATAGTGCGCCCACTTTACTTCGGAAGAAGAGGTTTCTATGGAACAGTACGAGCGGAAAATCGATGACAATGGCAAGCCTTACCTGGAGACGGACGCTTCAGGGCACACGCTCTCGCGCTTGCCGTTGTTTAATAAGGGGACAGCTTTTACCCCGGAAGAGCGGCGTGACTTTGGGCTCATCGGTTGGCTGCCGCCTCATGTGACCTCACTGACTGAGCAGGTCGAACAAAGTTACAAGAACTTCTCGAACTTTCAGGCGCCGCTCGATAAACACGTCTTTTTGCGCGTACTGCAAGATCGCAACGAAACGCTCTTTTATGCATTGGTTGCGGCGCATCTCGAAGAAATGATGCCGATCATTTACACGCCGACGGTTGCCCAGGGCGTCGAGCAATTCAGTCATTTGTATCGTTATCCACGGGGCTTGATTCTCAGCACTGAGAATATCGACCAAGTCGAGACCCTCCTTGCTAACTCACCACTCTCCGAAGTGAAGCTCGTGGTTGCGACTGATGCAGAAGGAATCTTGGGCATTGGTGATCAAGGTGTCGGCGGCCTGGCTATCTGTATTGGCAAGTTGTCTCTCTACACCGCAGCCGCTGGTATTGATCCTGCATTTACGCTTCCGATTGGGCTTGATGTTGGGACGAACCGCGAAGATCTGCTTGCTGACCCGCTCTATCTCGGAGTGAGGCATCGCCGCTTGGAAGGGAAGCCGTACTACGACTTCATTGAGAAGTTCGTGACCGCCTTCAAGAAGCGGTATCCTAATGCGCTGCTGCAATGGGAAGATTTCAGTAAGCAGAAAGCGTTTGATGTCTTGGAGCGTTATCAAGATGCTCACCTGTCATTCAACGACGACATTCAGGGAACCGGTGCAGTGGTGCTTTCCGGACTCTTAGCGACCATGCGCAAGATTGGTCAGAAGCTCTCTGACCAAGTCATCGTCATTCATGGTGCTGGCGCTGGTGGTATCGGTGTGGCGCGGCAAATTGCCAATGGCTTTGAACTTGAAGGGGTGTCACGAGAGAAAGCGCGCGAGCAAATCTTTGTCCTCGATTCCAAAGGCCTCGTTCTCAATACTCGTGTGGGTCTGGAACCCTACAAGCTCGAATTTGCCCATGACCCGTCTCGCTTGACCAATTGGAAGATCAAGGGCAAGATTCCTGATTTGCTTGAGACGGTACAACAAGCAAAAGTTACCATACTGCTTGGGCTTTCTGGACAGCATGGGGCATTCTCTGAGGAGATTGTCCGAGCAACCGCTGCGAATACTCCACATCCAGTAGTCTTTGCGCTCTCGAACCCGACCGCCAACTGCGAGGCCTTACCGGAAGATGTCTATCGTTGGACCAATGGAAAGGCGATCGTGGCCACAGGAAGCCCGTTTGCCGATGTGTCGTATGGCGGAAAATCTTACCCCGTCGGCCAAGGCAATAATGCTTTCGTTTTTCCTGGACTTGGCCTGGGCGTGATGTTGAGCGGCGCACGTAAAGTGACGGAGAAGATGCTGACGGCGGCAGCGGTGGCGTTGAACAATTTCACTACTGATGAACGGATTGCGCAAGGAAGTGTCTATCCACGTATCGACCAGATCCGGGAAGCGAGCAAGCACGTCGCGGTTGCCGTCATTAAACAGGCGATCTCCGATGGCTTGGCGAGGAATGAAGTGCCAGAGAAGAACCTGGATGCCTTTGTCGAAAACGGCATGTGGAAGGCCGAATACTTGCCAATCCGACGCAAACGAGCGTAGGGTTTCTCGACTCTGGTATCCGCAAATCTAATCAAGAAGTGAGAAGGGGCGACAAACCAGTCGCCCCTTTTTTTCTGTGGAAGGAGAATATGGACATGCAAGACCTAGCTGGACGAGTAGCCGTGATCACGGGTGGTGCGAGTGGTATTGGCTTGGCGACGGCACGAGCCCTCGCCCAAGAGAAGATGCGAATTGTCTTGGCAGATATCGAGCAAGGACCACTTGATGCGGCCGTCAAAGAAATTGAAGGCCTTGGTGTTGAAGCGCTTGGCGTTCGCACTGATGTTGGCGATCTCAAGCAAGTCCAAGCGTTAGCGGACAAGACCTGGGAACGGTTTGGCGGAGCCCATGTCGTATTTAACAACGCCGGAGTTGCGGTGTTTGGTCCGATCCAAGACATGAAGCATGAAGACTGGGAATGGGTAATCCGAGTCGATCTCTGGGGAGTGATTCATGGGGTTGAGGCCTTTCTTAACCGGATGATCGCCCAGCATCAAGGCGGACATATTGTGAATACCGCTTCCTTCGCGGGGCTCGCTCCCAATCGCGGCCTGGGAGCGTACTGTGTGGCGAAGTATGGAGTTGTGGCACTATCTGAGTGTTTGGCTCGCGATGTCAAAGAACACGGCATCGGTGTGTCGGTATTGTGTCCGATGATTTTGGCGACCAATATTGATCATTCTGAACGCAACCGACCCTCAGAACTTGGTGGTGTGAAAGCGCAGCGGCAGCAGACAAGTGCTGAGCAACAGAGCATGCGGGGGAGAGTGTTGACGCCTGAACTGGCAGCAGAGAAGGTTGTCCGAGCGATTAAAAGCGGTGATCTCTACATTCATACTCACAACGAAGCTCGTGACTTCGTGCGCCGCCGCTTTGAACGCATAGACCGGGCGTTTGACAATATGTGAGATAGGGTGGGTGGGTTTTGTCCACCCTCCTCGACTTACTTCTTTGCTGTGTCCGAATAACTCACGGATAACCCTTCGCTCGGGTCCATCTGAATGCCGTAATTGGGGATCGGATAGCGCAGCCCTGCTTTGGAGAGCATCTCTAACAGATTTCCCTGCCCTTTGCAGGTGGGAGAAGGAGCAGATATAGGATACACCAGCCGTGTCGAGTGACGACGGCAGATTATAGAGAGAAGGAGGGGACACCAATGGACTCGCTCCGTGGAAAAGTAGCAATTGTTGGTGCGGCTGACACCGAAGTCGGCGTCGTTCCGCATCTCAGTGCTACACAATTGTATGTCAAAGGAGCCAAACTTGCGCTCGATGATGCAGGGATTACCAAAGCTGACATTGATGGTCTGATTACCTGTACCTCATTTGTTGAACCGTACATGTACCACGCAGAAATGATCGCGGAATATATGCAGATCTTTCCGCGCTATTGCCTGAATGTTGCGACTGGCGGCGGGACGACGCTGGCGATCATGCACCATGCGGCATCGGCGATTGCCACCGGCGTATGTAATACGGTGCTGATCACGATGGCTGACAACATGCTCTCTGGCCTCTCGCGTGACAGAGCGATTGAGGCAATGTCCACTGCTGGTCATGCCCAGTTTGAGCGGCCCTATGGTCCGCCTATTCCCGGTTTCTACGCCATGTTGGCCCAGGCGCATATGCATCAATACGGCACAACCAGTGAACAGTTGGCTGCGGTTGCGGTTGCGTGTCGGAAGCACGCTTCTATGAATCCTGCGGCGCAGATGCGCCAGCCAATTACGATTGATGATGTGCTCAACTCAAAAATGATTGCGCATCCGCTCCATTTACTCGATTGTTCTCTCGTCTCTGATGGTGGGGCAGCAGTGATCATGACCTCAGCGGAACGAGCCAAAGACTTCAAGCAGAAACCTGTGTATATGCTTGGCGTTGGTGAGGGGCACTCGCACGAACATGTGAGCCAGGCGCAAAGTTTGACAACATCCGCGGCAAAAGAAGCGGGTGAACGCGCATACGCGATGGCGGGACTTGGGCCGAAAGATATGGATGTTGCCGAATTGTACGATTGCTTTACCCCGGTTGTCATTATTGAGCTGGAAGACCTTGGGTTCTGTCCGAAAGGGGAAGGCGGGCGCTTTGTTGAAGGTGGTCGTATCGAGCTTGGTGGCGACCTGCCTATCAATACGCACGGCGGTTTGATGTCACATTGTCATCCCGGACATCCAGGATCGCTCTTCTCGATTACCGAAGCGGTACGCCAACTACGTGGCGAATGCGGTCCGCGGCAGGTGAAAGATGCAGAAGTCGCTTTTGTGCATGCCCAAGGTGGCATTATGTCCACGCACTGCTCGATGATCCTCGGAAAGGAGCGAAACTAATGGCAGCACCAGGCGTGAAACCAGTTCCTGTTCCTACCAAAGAAACCAAGCCGTATTGGGATGGCTGTAAAAAGCACGAACTACATATCCAGAGGTGCGCGGCGTGTAGTCACTATCAGTTCTATCCACGATTGTACTGCACCGCATGTATGAGCGACAAAGTTGAATGGGTGAAAGCGTCAGGTCGAGCGAAGGTCCTCTCGTTCACGATCGTCTATCGCCCGGTGACACAGGCGTTCGCAGGCGATGTGCCCTATGTTGTCGCGCTTGTCACGCTCGATGAAGGGCCGCAAATGATGACGAACATTGTTGGGTGTCCACCCGAGCAGGTAAAGATTGGCATGGCAGTACAGGTCACGTTTGAGGACTGGACAGAAGAGATTTCCGTGCCGAAGTTCAAACCAGTCTAACCCTCCCACCGTACTTCCACCCCTCCGGGCGAAAAGGGGAAATGGGGAAATGGC
>JAYVFX010000341.1:0-2001 GCA_043772795.1 Deltaproteobacteria bacterium | reverse complement strand
GTCACTATCTGTTTCTACTAATAGATGCAAGTCTCTATTAGCAGATGCCTGCATCTACTAATAGATGCTCTCGATGTCTCTAGATGTAGATGCTCTCTCCCCGTCGTGTCGCATCTACATCTATATGCTTTTCTGTACATGAGCGATTCGCCTCTCCAAATGTAACGTCACCACTTGCTCATAGGGGAGCTCCCAGACACCTAACTGCGGATGCCACTTGCCTCCCGCCCCTTTGACTTGCCGCCGAATTTCCATCTCGGATGCAGCCACTTGAAGGTACACTACACGTCCGTCGATCTGCGGCTTTGCCTCAGGGTCCCACTTACGTTCCTCAACCATCAGTTCCACTGTTTTCCATCGTTTCTTTTGCTAATGAGATTGCTTCGTCGCTTTCAGCTCCTCGCAATGACAGGAACTTCCGGTTTGCAGATACGCTCTTAGAAGGGATCATCGCTTTTGAAATTGCCCAGCAACTTACTCTCGCTGGCCGACAGGTCGCCCTCTTAGCCTTGTTTGGGTGTCGATCGCCAGCTGCCATGTCCTTCTCGCACCGGGCTCACGTATTGGCGCGGCACTCGGCACGACGTGTGATCGATCTAGTGAAAACGCTCTGGCGCCTATCCCTCCAGGGGAAAATTCACTATTTGTTGGATAAAGTAAAACAACGACAGCGAGAAAAAGAGAAACTCGCCACGGTATTGTTACACCACCCATATCGTCCCCAAATCGAACAGGCAACGGAAAAAGCGGTACAACGCTACCGGCCTGAGATTTACTCAGGTCGGATCACCCTCTTCTTACCGACCCAAAATCCAACCAAATTACGTGACGGCCGCCACTTAGAGTGGAAGAATTGGACCGTTAACCGTTTCGAAAGCGAGGCTGGGCCGCCTGGCTGTACAGTGAAAACGATGCTCCGCGAGCCCTACGTCAAGACTTTTGCTGAACTGTTACGCACCCGTCTCGACCGGATCAAGGTGGAGCGAAGTCCGTAAAATGAGTGGCTTGTTAACCAGGATGAGTAAGTACCGCCTGGCGCTGAAGCACCAGGCTCACGTGACAAAGGGGGCGTTCGCCCCCTGGGAGCCTGGTTTACCAGGCTTGGTCTCGTCAGCCCGACGCTTGAGCGTTGGGTGGAGGCTCACGACTTCGCAAACCCTCCGTCTTCGGGCTCATGGCCGTAGACATCGCGCACGTAGTATTCTGATTGATGCGTCGCCGCTCACGCACCCCAGCCATACTCCATCATCCACCTCGACGGATTGCGACAGCTTCGTCGCCTGGATGGAGTGAAACGGAATCCAGGAACATCAGGCCCCGGATTTCATTCGGGCTACACTACTGAGCACTGATAGCGCGTTCCCTCATGACTAAATCAAACCACAGAAATTGTGACAGCTCGGTCTATGATCGCGCGACGAAGCAATCTCAACCTGTCAAAATTTCCGTGGGCATCTACTAGATTGTCATTATCCACGACCCTCGGCCAATTCGTCTAGTAATGCTTTTGCCTCTTGCAAATCCTTGGTATCAAACCCCTCCGTGAACCAGTTGTATGCATCTGACAACAGCTTGTGAGCTTCGGCGAGCTTGGTGCGTGTTACGTGTTGCGTGCTATGTGTTCCCTGCTCCGAGCTCCCTGCTCCCTGCTCCAAAGCTTGCTGTTGCCACAGGCGCGCGAGGCTGGTTGACGCCCGCAGTTCCCACGATTTGGCCTGCTGCTCTTGCGCCACCTCGATCGCTTGCAGAAAGCACGCTTCGGCTTCGCTTTGGGGGTCGGGGGTCCGGGGTCCGGGATCAGTATTTTCTGACTTTTGCTCTTGGCTCTTTGCTCCCTGCTCTGCGCTCCCTGCTCCGTGCTCTTGCCCCTTGGCTCTTTGCTCCCTGCTCCGTGCTCCCTGCTCCGTGCTTTCCTGCATAAGCAGGATTTCGCCTTTGAGCCGCAGCACCTCCGCAAGGTGGCAGCGTTCTTCCCATCCCGGTCGCGCAATTTGGGCGAGG
>JAYVFX010000340.1:0-5134 GCA_043772795.1 Deltaproteobacteria bacterium | reverse complement strand
CCTCAGCACTGGCATCAGGCAGCAGCACGATGCTGTTTAGCTAGATTAACAATAGCGGTAAATGCACTCGGATCATCAATAGCAAGAGCAGCGAGGATCTTACGATCGATTGCAATATTGGCTTGTCCTACGCCATAGATGAACTGGTTGTAATTGATCCCATTGATCCGAGCCGCGGCATTGATCCGAGCAATCCACAACCGACGAAAGTCGCGTTTGCGTACTTTCCTATCCCGGTACGCATAGACTAATCCGCGCTCGACGGTCTCTCGTGCTTGACGATATTGGCGCCGCCGTCCGCCAGTATACCCTTTTGCAAGGTTTAAGATCTTCTTGTGGCGGCGGCGTGCTTTGAAGCCTCGTTTTGCCCGTGGCATGGCTGTGTCTCCTTAAACAATACCCTACTTATAGGGAATCAACTTTTTAATCGCTTTCTCGTTGGTCACGTCAACCAGCGTCGTCTGGCGTAGATGGCGTTTTTGTTTACGCGTTTTCGCTGAGAGTTGATGCCGTAAGAACGCTTTGGCACGGCGAATCTTCCCGGTGCCAGTCGTTCTGAAGCGTTTTGCCGCCCCACGACGGGTTTTGAGCTTTGGCATATGCTTTACCTCGGTACGATCAGAATTGACATATTGCGCCCTTCCAAGCGCGCTTGACTTTCGAGCTCGCCGACATCTTGCACTTTCTCGAAAAATTTTCCCAGCATGTCTCTCCCTAGTTCTGGGTGAGTAATTTCTCGACCACGGAAAAGAACCGAGACTTTCACTCGTTGTTTCTTTTCCAAGAACCGACGCACGTGGACTGCCTTGAAATCAATATCGTGATCACTCGTCCGTGAACCAAGTTTCACTTCTTTGACCAACACTTGGGTCGAGTGTTTACGGGACTCCTGGACTTTCTTCTTTTGTAGATAGCGGAACTTGCCATAGTCCATGATCCGACAGACCGGAGGCGTCGCTGTCGGAGAAACCTCAACGAGGTCGAGTTCTTTTCCTCCAGCTAGCCGAAGTGCTTCTGGGAGCGGAAGAACACCGACCTGTTGCCCGTCCGCGTCGATCACTCGGACTTCGCGGGAACGAATCTGTTGGTTAATCCGGACTCCGGCTTCCTTAGCTATGGCGCACCTCCTGGGACAGATTCAGTAGCAAGACGGGCAATCAGCTCCGTCACCGTCAAGGCAGGGATTTTTTCTCCCTTTCGTCCTCGGGGTGCTACCGTTGCAGTATTCACCTCTTTATCGCCGATCACCACCATGTAGGGAACTTTTTGCACCTCTGCTTCTCGGATCTTGTAGCCTAACTTTTCATGCCGGAGATCGAGCTCGGCTCGAATCCCCGCCTGCTGTAATTGCTCGTATACTTTACGGGCATATTCTTCTTGAGCGTCGGTCACCGTCAAAAGACGTACCTGAGTGGGAGCAAGCCACAAAGGAAAGTCGCCACCACAATGCTCAATCAATACGCCAAGAAAGCGTTCGAGCGATCCAAGAACGGCACGATGGATCATCACTGGCCGTACTTCAGTCCCCTGAGTACTGGTATACGTAAGATCAAACCGCTCAGGCAACATAAAATCAAGCTGAATAGTCGCTAACTGCCATTGTCGGCGTAAGGCATCAAAAACAATACAATCGATCTTTGGTCCGTAGAATGCTCCGTCACCAGCATTCACCTGGTAGTCAATCTTATTCGTTTTGAGTGCAGCGGCGAGGGCTGATTCTGCACGATCCCAGGTAGCATCATCACCAAGGCGTTTCGCTGGCCGAGTCGAAAGATTAAAGCGCAGCTCTGTGAAACTGAATGTCCGGTAGACCTCGTTAATCATGCGGAGTACACCGTTCACTTCGGTCTCAATTTGTTCTGGAGTACAGAAGATGTGCGCATCATCCTGAGAAAAGGATCGGACACGTGTCAGACCAGAAATGACACCAGAGCGCTCGAAGCGATGGAGTCGAGCAAAATCAGCGATACGAAGAGGCAGGTCGCGATACGACCGTTTCTTCGCGGCGTAGATGTAGGTGTGACCAGGACAGTTCATCGGCTTCACACCGAACTGTCGTCCTTCGATCTCAGTAAAAAAAATGTTCTCTTTGTAGTTCTCGTAGTGACCGGACCGGTGCCACAAATCGACATCAAAGATTTGTGGGGTCAGCACTTCCTGATATCCGTAGCGCTTATATAAGCTCCGAATGTACGCAATCAGTTCATTATAAATGAATGCCCCTTTGGGGAGGAAAAACGGGCTCGCTGGCGCAATCGGATCAAAAATGAAGAGGTCGAGCTCCTTCCCTAACTTTCGGTGATCACGACGCTTCGCTTCCTCTACGAGGGCAAGATGTTGCCGCAGATCTTTTTCTGTCGCAAATGCGGTCCCATAGATCCGCTGCAACATTACGTTCTTTTCATCTCCACGCCAGTACGCTCCAGCAACACTCGTAAGCTTAAAGGCTGGAATGTTGCCGGTTGCAGGTAGATGCGGCCCACGACAAAGGTCAACAAATTCACCTTGCCGATAGAGCGAGATCGCTTCGTTTCCGGGAATGCTCGCAATAATCTCCGCCTTGAAGTCCTCGCCCATCGATCGAAACAAACGAACGGCCTCATCACGTGGGATTTCTTCCCGCACAATGGAGAAGTTTTCACCCACGACCTTTTTCATCTCCGCCTCGATCTTCTCTAGATCTTCGGGAGTAAAGGCCCGCTCGTGTTTAAAGTCGTAATAGAATCCGTTCTCGATTACCGGACCAATAGTGATCTGAACCTGGGGAAATAGGCGTTTCACCGCTTGGGCCATGAGGTGCGCGCAGGAATGACGCAACACGTTAAGTCCCTCAGTCGATGACAGCACTACTAATTCAAGGGTACAATCCTTCTCTAATGGGCGGGCCAGATCAATGACTTTGCCATCGACCCTCGCAGCTATGACATCTTTCCGAGTAGGGGGTAAGAGTTCGCGAACAACGGTACCCGTGGCAACTATACGTTGTTCTCCTCCTGGTAGGGTGGCGGTGATTTCTTGGGAGCGGAAACTCATAAGCGAAGCAATCAGTTTTCAGCGAAACATCGACGAAGTAACGTGTTGGTTCATTGATCCGTTGAAATGTAAAGATGACTCAGACTCTCAGCCGCAGGCTGGCATCCTGGGGTTGCACCTTATGATGGGAAATAGGCACGAGCGGGGTTGAACCGCTGACCCCTACCGTGTCAAGGTAGTGCTCTGCCACTGAGCTACGTGCCTGCAAAATTGTAGTATAAGAACTCGTCCCCTCTTTGTTCTTCCGTTATGACTCTCGCACGACATTCACGGTAATGTTTCCTCGCACGTCACTGCTAAGGTATACCGGAACCGAAAATGTTCCAAGCCGTTTGATTGGCTCTGTCAGCAAAATTTTCCGCCGGTCGATAGTAACACCTTGCGCTGACAGTGCCTTCTCAATATCGATATTTGTCACGGAACCAAACAACCGGTCTTCTTCCCCAGACCGAGCTGTAATAGTCAATGACAGTGCACTGATGCGATCACTCATCCCCTGAGCTTGCTGGCGATCTTTGTCTTTCTTCGCCGCTACCACTCGTTTCTGATGTTCAAGTGCGTGGAGACTGCGGCGGTTTGCTTCAACAGCAAATCCACGAGGAATTAAGTAGTTTCGTCCGTACCCAGCGCGAACCTTCACAACATCACCAATATTACCAAGGTTCAACACATCTTCTTGTAGAATAATCTCCATAGCGGCCTCTATTCTTGCGGCAGCAAACGCAAAATCACGTTCAAACTGCGTCGCGTCAACACTCTTGTAAGCGCTGGCGCCGGAGGGTTGGCATATCCTCGCTAGAGCCGTGCCGAGGCGTACGGCACGAGCGCAATTGAACGAGCTTGCTTAATCGCTTTTGTTAACTTTCTTTGATGCCAAGCGCACGTCCCAGTGATCCGGCTGGGAATGATTTTCCCGCGCTCAGACATAAAATCTTCCAGCATGCGCTGCTCTTTGTAGTCAATCGCAGCACCTTTATCAGCACAAAAGCGACATACTTTGCGACGCAAGCGACGTCGAGCAGGAAATTTGTCTTCTGCTGCTGGCCCTCTTCTCGGGGAGCTTCTTTCTCGTTGTCTTGGGGGCATATCCTCAGTCCTTATTCTTGCATGTTGCGTTTACATGTTGCAGCAATCTGTCGGATAATGGATACCGCAACGGCTTCCTTAATTATTGCTCAACAGGAGAATTTTCTTGTGGGGCGGCAGGCGTAGCAACTGGAGTCGAGGGTGCCACCGGTGCTACCACTTCAGGTTTTCGTACGGTCGAGAGAAAGCGCAGCACGCTTTCATTGATACCTAGATTACGCTCTAGTTCTTTGACCGCAGCTCCCGATGCATTATACACGAGCCGGAGGTAGTATCCGCGCCTCTGTTTTCTAATGAGGTGAGCAAGATCCCGAATGCCCCACGCATCTATCTGAACAGCCGTCCCATCGACTCCTTCGACAATCTTCTGCATCCATGCGCCCAGCTCTTTTATTCGAGTTTCCGGTAATTCTGGGTGAAAAATGCACAACGTTTCATAACTCGGCATGCGTTCCTCCTGCCAATCGTCACGGCTTTTTTTCTAGTCTTCACTATTACTGACTGTAGAGGGCAAAGGTTGCTCGGCGTCCCTTAGCTATCTCTCAGCTACGCTACTTCTGGTTGGCCTGCTCCATTTACTACCGCCATCGTTTTCTCAAGGCCTTCACGAACCCACATTTCCACCGCGTCGGCGGCGTTGTCCACCGCGGGGAGAATAGACGCTTCTTCCTGAGGAGTAAAGGGCTGTAAAACAAAGTCGGCTGGATCTTGACGTCCAGGGGGACGACCAATACCGACCTTGATACGCGCGAACTCTTTACTGCCAAATTCTGCAATCAACGAAGCAACTCCACGATTGCCACCCGCTCCCCCTCCTCCTCGCTTTACTCGGACTCGCCGAAGCAGAAGGTCGAGGTCATCATGAATAATAATAAAGTCCGATAATTCCAATCGGTAAAAATCTCGTATACGAATAGCAGCCTCGCCGCTTCGATTCATGAATGTCTCAGGCTGAACAAGCAGGATTTTCTCGCTGTGGTACTGTCCATCCCCAGTCAAGGATAGAAACGCTCGA
>JAYVFX010000339.1:0-8681 GCA_043772795.1 Deltaproteobacteria bacterium | reverse complement strand
CTGTATTAATCGGAACTGCCCTTGTCGCTCATTTGCTCGATGGAGCGATGTGTCATCTTTTTGCGCACAATAACGGATACCCAAAAGTATTGTGGACTGTTCTGGGATGTGTGTTCGGCGTGTGGGCAGTACTAACGTTGATTGTCCTTCCCAAGCGAGAAGAAAAAAAGGGCAGGTTGTGATCCTGCCCTCTTCTATTACCCTAGTTGTTGGAGGCAGGAGCGGATTTCCTCAAGCTCGGGAAGTTTTCCCGCATCTTCCGTAATCCATGCGTAGCGTACGGTACCGGCCTTATCGACCACGAACGCTGAACGCTTCGACACCCCATTGAAGCCTAAGAGGTTCTGGTACAGTGAACCGTAGGAATCCGAAACAGTTTTATTGAAGTCGCTTAACAGAGGGAAATTGTAGCCTTCCTTAGTTGCCCATGCATCAAGAGCAAAGGGGCTATCGACGCTAATACCAACGACCTGAGTGCCATCGTTTTGTAGAGTATTGATATTGTCTCGCACGGAGCAAAATTCTTTCGTTCAACCACCTGTGAAGGCGAGCGGAACGAACAAAAGTACAACGTTCTTCTTTCCTTGCTCGTCGCTCAGTTTGAAGTCCTTCATTTTATTGGTCTTCAAAGTGAAGTCCGGAGCTTTTTGTCCAACTTGAACACTCATATGTCCTCCTCTGTTGTGGGTGCAATTTCTTCTTCAATCGACACGACAACTTCTTCTGCTGCTATTTCATCCTCTTTTTCTGCGAGAAGTGCAAGACTGACCACCCGTTCATCTGGGCCAGTGTTGAAGAGACGTACTCCCTGGGTGTTTCTGCCAATTATGCGCAGCTCGACCATGCGCAAGCGGATGATTCTTCCAGTGTCGGTCACGAGCATGAGATGATCGTCGTCCTTCACTTGTCGCATGCTGACGACTTCTCCAGTCTTGTCGGTGGTGCGCATGGTAATGACGCCCTTACCCCCGCGTGATTGGATGCGATAGTCATCAACGTCGCTACGTTTCCCGTAGCCGTGTGCAGAGACAGTCAAAAGCGTCGCTTCTTTATTGATAGTTTCCAGAGAAACTACAGCATCTTTTTCGTCGATGGTAATACCTTTTACGCCGTAGGTGCCGCGTCCTGTCGGCCTCACTTCCTCCTCTGAAAAACGGATTGCCTGACCGCTCTTAGTCGAAAGCAACACTTCTTGTTGTCCGTCTGTGAGTCTAACACCGATGACTTCGTCATCATCTTCCAACGCGAGAGCAATGATGCCATCGTGCCGTGGGTTGGAGTAGGACATCAGCTCAGTCTTTTTCACTAAGCCTTTACGCGTAGCAAAGACGAGGAAGTTCCCTTCCTTAAATTCACGTACCGGCAGGAATGCAGAGATGCGTTCTCCCTCTCGTAATGGCAGTAAGTTGACCAGTGCTTTCCCTCTCGCAATCCGACTGCCTTGGGGAATTTCGTGCACTTTTACCCAATACACACGACCGATCGTGGTAAATACCATCAGGAATGAGTGCGTAGAGGAGACGAACAGATGCTCAACAAAATCTTCTTCTCTTGTCGTCGCACCAACAACGCCTTTTCCGCCTCGGCGCTGCGAGCGATACAAAGTGACCTGGTTTCGCTTGATGTATCCTTCATGAGAGACAGTCACGACCATGTCTTCTTCGACAATAAGGTCCTCATCGGAAAAATCTGTCGTCTCAGAGATGATTTGTGTGCGTCGTTCATCGGCAAAGCGCGTTTTGATGTCGATCAGCTCTTCTTTGATGATCGTATCAATTTCTTGCGCACTTGAAAGAACTTCTTTTAGACGATTGATCAGCGCAACGGTCTCGTTGTATTCCTCAATGATCTTTCCTTGCTCAAGCTGCGTGAGTCGTTGCAGACGCATATCGAGAATCGCTTGTGCCTGTATCTCACTTAGTGAGAACTGTGTCATCAAGGTCTGCCGGACAGCGGTCGGGTTCTGCCCTTGGCGTATGACTTGCAAAACCGCATCAAGATTGTTCAGCGCGATTCGCAATCCGTCAAGGAGGTGAAGTCGATCTTGTGCTTTCTTCAGATCAAAGGCCGTGCGCCGTCTGACGACCTCCCGACGGTGGGCAAGAAACAGCGTCAGGGCATCTCGCAGAGTAAGGAGTCTAGGACGACCATCAACAATGGCAAGAAGAATAATTCCAAACGACTCCTGCATCGGCGTCATTTTGTACAATTGATTGACAACGACGTTGGGCACAGCGTCTCGCTTGAGTTCAATAACGATGCGCATCCCCTCACGGTCAGATTCGTCGCGTAGGTCGGAAATCCCTTCGATGCGCTTCTCGTTGACTAAATCCGCAATCCGTTCAATGAGCCGCGCCTTGTTCACTTGAAAGGGGATTTCGTTGACGATGATGGTGTTTTTCCCAGTACGCTCGTTTGTTTCTATGGCAGTACGAGCACGCATCTGTACAATGCCTCTGCCGGTTTCATATGCCTCACGGATTCCGCTGGTACCGTAGATGAAACCGGCAGTGGGAAAATCCGGGCCCGGAATGTGGCGCCGTAGATCAGTATTGGTAAGAGATGGATCCTCAAGTAGTGCCAATAACGCGTTGGTTACCTCTCCGAGATTATGTGGAGGGATGTTCGTTGACATTCCAACGGCAATTCCAGACGAACCGTTGATAAGCAGGTTGGGAACCTTGGCAGGAAGGACGAGGGGTTCATGCGTGGAGTCGTCGTAGTTTGCAGCGAAATCTGCAGTATCTCTATCGATATCAGCAAGCATTTCTCCGGCGATACGGGTCATGCGAATTTCGGTGTAACGCATGGCCGCTGGAGGGTCGCCGTCGATAGAGCCAAAGTTTCCTTGCCCATCGACGAGCGGATAACGCAAGGAAAACTCCTGCGCCATACGGACGATGGTGTCATAGACCGCGACATCACCATGAGGGTGGTACTTACCAATCACATCACCAACAATACGAGCAGATTTTTTGTACGTCCGGTTCCAGTCGTTTCCTAACTCGGACATTGCGTAGAGAACACGGCGATGAACAGGTTTGAGTCCATCTCTGACATCGGGGAGGGCTCGACCGATGATGACGCTCATTGCGTAGTCCATATAGGACTGCCGCATTTCCTGCTCGATATTGACTGATACCAATCCGTTGTTCACTGCTGGTTCCATAGATGAAATGGGGGCGCAAAGTAATGTAAAAGATCACGCAATACGTTCTGTTGTATGTTACGTGCTACGTGCTACGTGTTGCGTGTTACAAAACTCTCTCCCTGTGCGGATTATATTGCACAAGTTAGATGTCGAGATTCTTCGCGGCGAGGGCGTTCTCTTCAATGAACCGCCGTCGTGGTTCTACTTCATCTCCCATAAGTGTGGAAAAGACTTCGTCGGCTTCATATGCATCTTCGATCTTCACCTGTAAAAGGGTGCGTAACTCTGGGTCCATCGTCGTCTCCCACAGTTGCCCTGGGTTCATCTCTCCTAACCCTTTGTATCGCTGAATTTCCATTCCGTGCCGAGAACGCGAGTGGATGTAATTGACTACGGCTTGTTGATCAGCGAGTGGAACGGTTTCATCTTTCTCTATGAGTGAAAAAGGAGCAGAACCGATCAACTGAAGTTCTGTAAAAGTACGAATGAGTTCCTGTGCTTCCGGGGACGTAAGGAAATCATTATCAAAAACCGTGCGAATTCCAGAACCACTTGTTTTTGCAGTTACTATGATGCGGTAACCGCCGATTTCTTTGTCTTCTTCAGCAAAAAAAGAAACAGGAAGAAGGTCTGGAAAACGAGATTTGACCGTTTCTTCAGCGACAGAAAAAATTCGGGTTAGAAGGGAATGGTCCTTGAGGACGTCTGGAGAAAAACCAGCTTGACTAAATAAGGCGGAGACAAGACGGCGATCTTTTCCTTTTCTTTCGATGAGACCAAGAAGTTTTTCGCAGTGGGAAAATTCTTTTACCCAACCTTTGAGTTGTTCTCCCTGTAGCGGCCCGACTTTTACGTTCTCTACTCCCGCATTGATAAGAAAGTCTTCAAAAGCGGTATCATCTTTAATATATCGCTCCTGCTTGCCTTTTTTCACTCTGTAGAGCGGAGGTTGAGCAATACACAAATAGCCGTTCTCAATAATTCCCGGGAGTTGGCGGTAGAAGAATGTGAGGAGAAGCGTACGGATGTGTGATCCGTCTACATCCGCATCTGTCATGATGATGACCTTGTGATAACGAAGCTTGGACATATCACTCTCTTCTCTGCCTACCCCTGCCCCGAGAGCAGTAATAAGCAAGCGAATCTCCTGTGAAGAGAGCATTTTATCAAAGCGAGCTTTCTCGACGTTAAGGATCTTTCCCCGTAGTGGAAGAATCGCCTGGTTCGCACGATTCCTTCCCTGCTTTGCTGACCCGCCGGCGGAATCACCTTCCACGATGAAGATCTCACTCTTTGCCGGGTCACGTTCTTGGCAGTCAGCAAGTTTTCCAGGCAGGGAGCCTGAATCCAGCGCACCTTTTCTCCGCGTTAGTTCCTTTGCTTTGCGTGCTGCCTCGCGCGCGCGCGAGGCTTCGAGACTCTTCAGGCCTATCTTTTTTGCTTCTGCCGGGTGCTCTTCGAAGTACGCGCCAAGCTTCTCGTTAATGAATGTTTCAATGAAGCCCTTTACTTCGCTGTTCCCGAGCTTTGTTTTGGTCTGCCCTTCGAACTGCGGTTCAGGAATCTTTGCGCTGATGACTGCGATCAGCCCTTCACGGATATCTTCACCTTGGAGCCCTTCTTGGTCTTTTTTGACAAGGCCATAAGAGAGGGCATAGGAATTCACTGTCCGCGTTAACGCAGCTTTCAGACCAATGAGGTGGGTTCCCCCCTCAATAGTGTTGATGTTGTTCGCAAAAGTATAGATATTTTCTGCGTAGCCGTCGTTCCATTGCAAAGCAATTTCGGCTTCGACCCCGTCTTTCTCGCCTTTCAGATAAATGACTTTTGGGTGGATAGGAGTCTTGGCACGGCCAAGGTGTTCGACGAAGGAAACGATTCCTCCTTCGTAAAAGAAGTCATGCTGTTTTTCCGGGTCTCGCTCGTCTGAGATAGAGATTCGCAGTCCGGAATTGAGAAACGCGAGTTCTCTGAGTCGTTGGGACAGATAATCGAAACTGTACTCTCGTTCACCGAATATTTGAGTGTCGGGTTTGAACGTAACTTTCGTTCCCCGCTCTTCAGTGATCCCGACTTCCTTAAGATCTTCTTCAGGGGCACCTCTGTGGTACCTCTGCTGGTAGACTTTCCCGCCGCGTTTGATTTCGAGGTCGATTTGTTCAGAGAGTGCGTTGACGACAGAAATGCCGACGCCGTGGAGTCCGCCTGAAACTTTGTATGCACTTTTGTCGAACTTTCCACCGGCATGAAGCTTCGTGAGCACCACTTGTGTGGCAGAGACTCCTTCAGTTTCGTGGATTTCTGTTGGGATGCCCCGACCGTTATCTTCTACGGTCACGCTATTGTTGATGTGGAGGATGACTTTTATGTCAGTGCAGTATCCGGCTAGTGCTTCATCTACAGAATTGTCGACCACTTCAAAGACGAGATGGTGAAATCCTCTCTCTGCGGTATCGCCGATATACATTCCCGGCCGTTTGCGTACCGCTTCGAGTCCTTCAAGGACTTTAATCTGGCTCGCTCCGTAACCTTCTTGCTCGAGCATGCACCCCTCAAGAACAAATTTATAAAATTGTTATTTTCTTTTTGCGATGTACCGAGCGAACCTATCATCCATGGCCTCTTAAGTAAACAGGATTTCATGAATAACGTTAATTCAAAACAATTTTTCAAAACTAAAAAATTCTCATAGGCATAACCACATAGGAAAAGTCCTCATCCTTCTCTGTTTTTATCAGACCAGGACTTGCTTCATCCTTGAGGTAGAGCGTGATTTTCTGCTCCTCGTCGATGACATTGAGCATCTCGGTCAGGTAGCGGCCATTAAAACCGATGATGAGAGTTTCTCCGCCGTGTTCGATGGCAATCTCCTCAACCCCTTCGCCGAGGTCCGGGGTATTGACCGAAATTTCCATTTTCTCTTTCTCAATTTGCAGCTTTACTCCACGAGAACGTTCCGTTGTAAGCACTAGCAAGCGACGGAGTGCGCCAAGCATGTCCTCACGGGAAAACGAGATTGCGTGATTCTTTTCCTTGGGGATCACTTGTTGGTAGTCAGGAAAGTCTCCTTCTACCAGACGCATCGAGAGTTCAATTGCTTCTCTGGTGAGAGTTGCGGTTGCCCCTCGGATACAGAACTCGACGTTGTCTTCTCCTTTTTCGAGAAGCTTGCGAGCTTCTATCAACCCTTTACGGGGGAGAATCGTGCTCGGCCATGATGAGGGTGGGCTCACAGTTTCTCGCTCAATGAGCGAAAGTCGGTGTCCGTCACTCGAGACCATGCGAAGCTTGCCCGTTTTTTGCGATTTCCCTGCCACACACGGCTCGATATAGACTCCGCTGAGGTTTGGCCTTGATTCGTCGGGAGAGGCCGCAAAAAGCGTCTTCTCGATCATTTCTCGCAGGGTCTGACTCGGAAGAGAGACTGACGTTTTCTTCTCTTCGCCTCGTGATTGCCCTGCAGAGGAAGGGCCAATAGCGGGAAATTCTTTGGGATCGAGGCTGGCCATCCTAAATCGTGACTTTCCACTGCTTACCTCGACCCAGCCGTTGCCAGTTGAACGAAGCGCAATCAGGCTCGGAGGAAGCTCACGTATAATCTCGTAGAGCTTCCTTGCATCCGTTGTCACTGAGCCGGACTTCTTCACAGTTGCTTTGCAACGTTGCCGGATACCGACTTCAAGATCAGTCGCGCCAAGGGCGAGTTCCCCCTCCCCAGATTCGATAAGAACGTGGGAAAGGATTGGCAGAGTCGAGCGCTTCTCTACGACCCCTTGCACGAGATATAAACACCGAAGCAGATCTTCTTTCTCTAAAGTGCTTTCCATGTCGATCTCCTACTTATTTAGTGCCCTTCTGTCTTTCATCATTTTGACTTTCCCTTTGCCTCTTCTCTGCTATTTTTCCACAGTCCCTTCTCTTTCATTGCACCTTTATTTTTCTCTCCCCCTCCTACTTCTATTCTTCTATATTTTTACTTAATAGTAGTAGTAGGGGGTGTGAATATGTGGATAAGTCACTTATGTCATTGAAAGATAAGGAGAAGTTATTCACAGTTGCCTGTGAATAACTTTGTAAAGTTATTCACAGGGCAAAAGTTATTCACAGGTTATTCACAGGTTATTCACAGGGTTATTCACAGGTTATTCACATACTTATTCACAGGGTTATTCACAGGTTATTCACATACTTATTCACAGGTTATTCACAGGGTTATTCACACCCCTGTGAATCACTCCTCACCCCCGTAAACGAGGTGTTCAATTCGATCGAGAACCGTACGCAGTTCTTCTTCTTCCTTGAGTCGTTTTTCGATCGTCGCACAGGCATACAACGCCGTTGTGTGGTCTTTGCCACCAAAGCGCCCGCCGATCATTGGATAGGACGCTCCGGCAAGTTTTCGACAGAGGAACATAGCCACCTGCCGTGGAAAGGCAACGAACTGTGTCCGCTTTTTTGAGTTCAGATCGGCGACACGGAGGCCAAAATACTTAGAGACCGACTTCTGAACCATTTCGATGGAAATTTCCTTCTCTTTCTCTTTTCCACCTTTCATCTGGTTCTGTAGAACCTGGAGCGCGAGGTCGACGGTGATCGGATTATGGGTCATGGCAGAGAACGCCCCTAACTTGGTCAGCCCGCCTTCAAGTTCACGGACATTGGCAGTTACGTGAGTAGCGATAAAAATGGCAACCTCTTGTGGCAGGGGAATTCTTTTCAACTGCGCTTTTTTCTGGAGGATCGCAACTCGGGTTTCAAGATCCGGCGGCTGGATGTCAGCGATCAGTCCGGATTCAAACCGGTTCCGCAGACGCTCCTCGAGTCCATTAATCTCATTAGGGAATTTATCTGAAGTAAGAATGATCTGTTTATGAGACTGATGTAACGTATTAAAAGTATGAAAAAACTCCTCTTGGGTACGTTCTCGTCCCGAGAGAAATTGCACATCATCAAGAATCAATATATCGGCTTGACGAAACTTGCTCTTGAACTCATCCATGCGATCGCGTCGCAAATGGAAGATCAATTCGTTGGTAAATGATTCTGAAGAGAGGTAGAAGACACTTTTACATCCCTGCTTTACAATGGCCTCATGGCCAATAGCATTAATCAGGTGCGTTTTGCCTAACCCAACGCCACCATAAATGAAGAGTGGGTTGTAATTTTTTCCTGGCCCTTCGGCGACGGCACGTGCGGCCGCATGAGCAAATTGGTTCCCACCACCAACAATGAACGTTGAGAAGGTGTAGTTGAGGACGAGTCCATTCTTTTTCGTCGTGCTACGAGACGCGTTGGCTTTGTTTTCTTCTTTTCCTTCATTGGCCGAGGGAAAAAGTTCTCCCTGCCGTTTACTTGCGACATGAAACGTAATGTGAACGACACGGCCCAAGATATTCACCAGGGACTCTTGGAGTGCCGGCACAAGGTTTTCGAGTAACCAATCACGGAAGAGCGCGTTCGGGACTTCGAGGTGCAGGGTATCCTCTCGCAGCATGAGAGGTCGTATAGGTTTAAGCCAGGTTTCGGTCTG
>JAYVFX010000338.1:0-4486 GCA_043772795.1 Deltaproteobacteria bacterium | reverse complement strand
ACCGGGACTGAATCGTTCCGCTTCAAGCGGACGCTGGAAAGGAGGAAAAAGAAGTAGGCCGAGGGGGCCGGGGTTCGGGCATTTTTTGTGCCGCCCCGGGTGAGAGAATATCAACAGTCCAGGTGGGCCAAATCAGATGAGCGAAGTGGGCCAGGCCGGATGAGCGAACGCATCCGTGGGCCAAAGTACTCCATCAGGCGCGGAAAGACCCCGGTACTCACCGCTGAGGAATCCCGTGAGCTGCTCGACTCCATCGAAACGGATACGATTATCGGCCTCCGCGATCGAGCCCTCATCGGCGTGATGGTCTTCAGCTTCGCCCGCATCTCTGCTGCCGTGGCGATGAGAGTTGAGGACTACGTCCAGACTGGGAAGCGTTGGAGGTTTCGTTTTCTGGAGAAGGGCGGCAAGTATAACGAGGTCTTCGCGCATCACAACGCCGAAGCCTATCTGGATGCCTATCTTGACACTGCCGGAATCGGAAAGGAGAATCGGTCTCCCCTCTTCCGCAGCGTAGATCGGAAGCTCAAACTGTCACACCGTTCCCTCAGCCGTACGGACGCCCTCCGTATGGTGAAGCGGCGAGCCCTCGCTGCCGGCCTCTCCTCTACGACCTGCAATCATACCTTTCGGGCCACAGGGATCACCACCTACCTGAGGAATGGAGGACGGGTGGACGTTGCGCAGCGGATAGCAGGGCATGAATCGGCTCGAACAACTGGGCTATACGATCGGCGTGGTGATGAGATCTCTCTCGATGAGGTGGAGCGAATCGTTATCTAGCCGATGAAACACGAATGCCGGACCGACCGAGTAGCGTTGCCGAACGGGGATCACTGCCTCCCTGGAGAGCGGTGGAAATGCGTAAGAGATCGCGCTCTCACACACACGAAAGCCCAAGAACGACAAAGCTCTACGTCTTGCACCGGATGTGATACGAGACTCGATAAACTTGAGAGAATAGCAGCTTCGCCATGGCACAGGTCGCAGAATCACATTCCGGGGGGCTTGACAGCACTTACCACTACCCTCATGACGTGTTCGAGCTTCTGGTCGAAGTGATCCCTTACATCTGCAAATCGAAGCCATCAGTTATCGACTTCTTTCGAGGAGCCGGAGTGCCGGAAGCCGTACTCGCACCGTGGAGGAAGGCCCTCCGAGAGAACTCGCAGGACGTTAAGAAGGCCCTCATTTCCCGTGACGTCCTCCGCCATGTCAACGATGTGGGAGAACCGATGCTGGCGCAGCGCCGCGAGATCATCAAGCGTGTTTCAGAGTTCGAGGACTTCACTTCCTGCTGGGAGAATGACCGCTACAAGGCCGAAGCGTTCGTGAATCGGGTTCGCCAGCTCGTAAACGTCAAGGACTCATTCACACGAATGGCTCTGGAGAATGAAAGGACCCGACAAGAGCAACAAGGAAAACATCTCGCGGCTTTGGAGGTTACCCGCAAGAAAGCGGAGCAACGCGACAGCATCCGGAAAGATCTCTACGCGCTCTTTTCAATGGCTGACGCGCACAAGCGCGGAAAGTCCCTCGAACGTGTGCTGAATCGGCTATTCGCCAGCTACGACATGCTGGTAAGGGAGGCTTTCACTGTGGCATCGGGCCCCAGCGGTGCGGTTACTGAGCAGATCGATGGAGCGATTGAACTTGATGGCCATGTTTATGTAGTGGAAATGAAGTGGCTGAAAGACCGAGTAGGACCAGAGCTCGGCCAACATGCCTCCCGCGTCATGGTGCGTCCACCCGACGTTCGTGCGTTGTACATCTCGGCGTCCGGCTACACGGACGCTGCGATCCAAATCGCAAGAGAGTTTCTCAGCCACCGTCTTTGTGTACTGATGGAACTGCAGGAGGTCGTTAAGTGCTTCGAAAACGATTGCGACCTCCGGGAGTTGTTGCGGACGAAGGTCAGCCGCGCCCAGACCCACAAGGAAGTGTTGTTTCAGGCATGAGTTGGACTGGCTGGCCCACTCCAGAGGCGAAGAAATCGAAGGCACGAAGAACGAGGAGTTAGCCGAGAAATCGGAGCTTAGCGCTGGGCCTTGCCCGTTCACGCCTTGGACGCCGAAGGTTTGTTGTCCTTCCGAGCGTCGATGAGAATGATGTCCTCGCATTTGGAGATTTTCAGTTCTTCAAGAATGCGCTCGACCTTCGCCAGTTCGTCGGCGCGGAAATGGGTGATGACCTTGAGCGCTCGGTCAGTATCGTTCGCCTTCTGGTAGATCTCGACCTGGTTCTGAAGGTTCCGCTTGAGCTGAGTATTGCTGGCCAGCTTGAACTCAACGAGGCTCTTGTCGAGGGAGCCGCGTGAAGCTTTAAAGTCGACCGCGCCACGTCCGTTATTTACCTCACGATTGATGTCCGAAACGGTGCCGCACCAGGTGAGTCTGTACAGGATCTGGACGTCGTTCTCCGTGCGGATCGCCTCATCGCCTGGCCAAAAGATTCGATATCCATCCTTATTCTCAATTACATCTTTCAGGAAAAGGACCCGCTTGCGCGCCTCCTCCTTGGTGTTTCCAACTGTTTGGTAGAAAGGGGTCTGATCGAAGAGCACGCTGATCAGCTGCTCTTTTAGGCCGGCAACGAAAGTTTGCTCGGTCAAACGAACACGCTCTTTACTGACGGACTGTGCCTTGTCGCCGTCGTCCTCTTTGCCTTTAATATAGATCTCAATAACCTGAGGGAACTGCTGAACCGTGGAAGCCTTCGCGTCCTGGATCTCCTCTACGGTGGGCTTCTTCGAGAGCTGACGTCGAAAGTGATTATCTACGAGGTCACGCAGGGCTGCGTCGGGCAGGGCGTGCACGATTCCCTCAAAATGCGCCAATAGATCGCTTCGATTGATCCAGGTCTCATCTTTCGTGAGGATGTCCTTTGGAGTCAAAAGTACAAAATCGCCCTCAAAGGCCGGGAGGTTGAATGAGCCGTTTACCCAGCTCTCGGTCTCGTAATTGAAGGAGACGCGCTCAACATTGAAAGTTTTGCGCAGATCGGGATGAACGTGTTGCTGGGCGAAGTCTTGGGTGTATTGCAGGAGGAAGCGCTTGATTAGCGTGGTGGTGAAATCGCTGATGTTGTCCCGGCCCACGCCCGTGCGGATCAGAGTCAGCTTCTCTAGATGGCTCCCCTTGGTGACCTTCTCGTCGCCGAAGGAAGAGAATACCGTCTTCAGGCTGGTGCGCAAGGCACGAGCGAAATCTATTCCAAGGCCGCTCCCAGCGTTGCCACTCTTGGAAAAGCCAAGCCAGTTCTGTTTGACCTCGCTGAACATGAACCACGCGGTTAGTAGCCCGTCCGTCACGTCCCCGGCGACAGATTTGTCCCGAAGGAATCGCACGTAACGAATCATTGCTTCGTGCAGAGCTTGGTATTCGGGTTTGGTGCTGTTGAAGAGCAGGAAGGGATCTATGAAGAGCGGCAGATCGTTGATTAGCGAGACGTTGAAAGCGCCATGTGCTTCGAGTTCCGCGGGATCGACGCCGAAGACGTCACTGAAGTAGACAAATAGCTCGGCTGGCATGGTCTACTCCGACGGGAACATCTCAAGCATGGTGGCTTCCCCCAACTCGGCCTTCTTAAGCCGGTTGGGTTTCTTGGGCGCTGCGTCGGCTTCGGCCTCGGCGCGGACCTGGTTGAGAGCGAGTAGGCGGCGGAGAATCTCCTTCCGGGCTGCGGCGCTGATGGTGTATCGAACACGGTCGTTCTCCGGCAGGGTCTCGACTTCGTGGAAGCCGTGGCCGAGATCGAGGTCGGTCCAGCCATAGGCATCGCGGACGGCGATATCAAGCTCGCATTGGAGGCGGCGAAGTTCCACGATGCCGTGGTAGCCCTGTTGCGCTACGTCACTCGGCTTCTTGCTGACCTTCGCAACTTTCTCGGGCGAAAGGGAGCGTTCGTGGAAGAGATTGTAGATGTCGGTCAGTCCAAGCCAGAGCGAAAGCATCTGTGCCTTTCGGTGCTCATGGTAGCCCTCTCCGGTGGCGGCAAGCGACTGGTGAGGAGTGCTCCATAGGCCCTCTGGAAACGCGAAGGTCTCGAAGCAGTCCGATGGAGAATAGCGAAGTCTTGTTTCAAGTGCACCGCTGTACTTGCGCGCCCAGACCTCGTGGAGGTTAGACTGAACGACTGAGAACAAGTCCCACCGATCGGTTGTAAAGACCTTCAACGATTGTGCAAAGACACCGCGCGTGTGGAATTTAGTGAACGCCAAGTACTTAGCTGGTGCCACAGCAACGAACACCGCCGGAAGTCGTTCGAGCATCGCGGTCAGGGCTCGGCGCTTTTCTGCAAACTGCCACCAGAGCCGCCGATACTGCTCGCGGTTGTCCGCGTCGCGAACCGGCTTGACCTTCACCCGTACGATTTCGAAGGCCTCGGTGTATTCAGCAGCCTGCTCAATCGGGCGATCAGCGAAATCTGGTTCGTCAGAAAAATCCGTGGGTTAGCTTGGGCTCAGGTAATTTCCCAAGTGAGTGAT
>JAYVFX010000337.1:0-4369 GCA_043772795.1 Deltaproteobacteria bacterium | reverse complement strand
GAGATAGCGCTCAAGAAGGGCCATCGCGATTTCGTGATGATGGGGACGGGCCGGTCGGTGAGCGGCGAGGTGAAGGTCCTAGCGGTGTTGCCCGATCGGAAGAAACCGACGGTGAACTGTTTTGGGGAAACGCTGCCCCGGCGCATACGGCGCGCTATCTGCACGGTCTGCACCGATATGTACGAGGGCTTCATTCTGGCAGTCAAGGAAGGATTAGGGAAGGCGCAGGTGGTCATCGATCGCTACCCCGTCGCCAAGCTGTATCGGGCGGGCGCGGACCGATTACGGACTCAAGAGTTACGGCGGCTCAAGCCGGAGTTGCCCACGGCAGACTATGCCAAGCTCACAGGGGCGATGTGGCCCTTTCGCAAGAAGGCAGTCGCTTTGGCAGTCGAAGAACAAGCACTGCTCGCGCGACTGTTTACGTACACGCCCGCCTTACCCCAAGCGTATGAGTATCGGGAGCAATTGACGGGCATCTTTGATGCCCCGCTGTCCAAAGACGCGGCGCTCCTCCAGCTCACCGCCTGGCAACGGCGGGTGAGAGCCAGTGGACTGAGCTGTTACGACAGCTTCCTGCAGACGCGCGAGAAGTGGCGGGAGGAGATCGCGAATTACTTTCTGGCGCGGCAGAATAGTGGCTTTGTGGCAGGGCTCAACAACAAGATCCAGGTGCTCAAGCGGCGCTGCTACGGCATCTTTAACCGCTCTCATCTCTTCCAACGCCTCTTTCTGGACCTCGAAGGGTCCCAGCGCTTTGCACCCACCGGCGCATGAGACCACCATATGTAGAATCTCCCACAGGAACTATCAGAGAGCCCGTTTCCTGGCATTGCTGACGCCCAGTGTCTACCACGGACCGGCCAAGCGATAGATGGGACCGGAGGTCGCGCGCAGGTCACCTTAGCGAATCCGTGCTTATTATCAGGGAATCTGGCGGTGCTAAACATTCAAGTGCCGCAAAATGCGGCACTCACGCAGGAAGCGCAAGGCCGCGAAGCGCGCGCTGCCGAGGGTGGAGCGTTTCGTGTCTGTGCAACCAACCTCACAATCGAACAGGGAGGAAAGGTTTTTGATTCACAGAGTTTCCGTTTAGTTGACTTTAAAGGTCAGGACGTCTGCGTCGACGTGTCATCCGGAGGTACACTAGACACCTTGCTGCAAGCGATTGCGAGCTCAGATCTGAATTTTAATGCGCCTTTTACGCTCAGGTATACCAATCAAGCGGTGATAACGATTCCGGAGCCGCCGCTGCAACTCAATGTTTCGCCCGAGACGGTCAGCTTCTCCAACATTCCAGTTGGGTCCAGCGAAGACAAAACGTTCACGGTGACTAACACCGGAGGTGGCACCCTGATCGGTGGTATGACGCTGAGTGCCAGTGACTCAGGCGGGAATGTTTTTAGTCTCGTCTCAGGGGAAACGATAAATCTCGGCGCGAGCCAGAGTCAGACCGTCACAGTACGTTATAGTCCCGTGAGCACAGCGGCGGTGACAGGCAGTGTTCGTATCACCACCAATGGTGGGGTGAAAAGTGTACTCCTAAAAACTGGGACAGGACCTCAACTGTCGGTCTCACCGACGAGTGTAGACTTTGGCAGTGTACAACCGCAGGGTAATGTTGACCGGACCTTTACGGTAACGAACACGGGCCAAGGAACGCTCACTGGCAGTGCTTCCACCACCGCTCCATTTAGTATCGTTTCAGGAGGCAGTTTCAGTTTAGCGGCGAATCAGAGTCAGGCTGTGACGGTGCGTTTTAGTCCCACAACTTCAGGAGCAGCCACAGGCAGTGTCAGCGTAACCTCTAATAGCGGCTCGACTAGTGTGGGATTGACGGGAACAGGAGGAGGTACACCCACCCCACCAAACCAGCTCACACACTTGCCGTTTGATGACGGAACCAATCCTACGAAAGATGTTGTTGGGGGGCATGATGGGACAATTATCGGAGCAGTCTTCACGACGACAGATATTGCGCCATCAAGCGGTAACGCTTCGGCGCTGATCTTCAACGGTGCAGGTAACTATGTCGAAGTTGCCGATGCAAATGCGTTTGATTTTGGTCAGACTTCGTCATTCAGCTTCTCATTGTGGCTCAAACAAACGAAGTTTAGTTCCATCTATCATGTCTTTGGTAAACGTGCTGGGTGTGGCGGTGGGAATATTGGAATCAACTATCAAATGGCTCGTGATGGTAGCGGCTTTGCTTTCGGTTCGGATTCCAATGCAATTCGTATGGGGACAGACCTTCCGCTAAATACGTGGACACATGTAGCGGTGACCTACGATAGGGCCGGGCGGGTCAAGGGATATATCAATGGAAACGAAGTTGCCCGCAAAGATGATCTCGTCATAACACAGCAAAACTCTGCTCCTCTCAGAATTGCTACGTCGGGAACATGCCCAGCAAGTCAAACCTTCCCCGGCATTATTGATGAAGTACGAGTCTATACGCGTGCCCTGACGCCTCAAGAGGTTGCTATGCTTGCTGCCGGCAAATAATAGCCCGAGTTGATCTATGCGAAACTCCGCAGGCTTACTCTATACCGTAACGATGAGGAAGTAGAGAGAAAAAACGAAAGAGAGAGAGATGAGTACAGAAGGAAGGAAGCGCATCGCTGACAGCTCGGTAACAGGGGTCAGGTCTTTACTTAAGCAATTGATGTTAAATATTCTCTCGCTTGAAATATGTCACTTGTGGTGAAATTTGTGTCAAATGTTAAATACAAGACCTGACCTCTAACTTGTGACCCCTAACTTCCGCTGGCTTCACATCATCACTGGGAGTGTACTACATATTGATTGAGAGCGCGTACCATGGGCAGGCGAGTTCCCCTTAAGCCCTTTATTGCGTTGACTGTCATACTGCTCCTTGTCGCAGGAGGAATATGGTGGATCGACAATCAAGATCTCCATCTGCTCCTTGCTACGAGCCGCCCCGTAGACTTGCTCGAAAACCCTTCCCCTAAATATTACGCTTTCCCGAATCGTGTGGTTACTGTGTTGGAGACAGGGACTTGGCTGAAAGTAGTTAAAGTTCGCTATGGCAAGGATTATGTCACCTACAAGGTGCGACTTTCTGATGGCCGAAGCGGGTATGTGATTGGAGGTTGGGGAGTGAACGTGCACGAAACAGATGAACAGGGCCATGTTCGGTAGCTGTGAGAGAGTTAGGAGGATGGGAGTGTAAGCTCTGGGGTTTTGTTCTTATCACTGTTGGTTTGCAATCCGCCAAGATCTCATTGGGTTTGCCATATATCGCCGGGAGCCCCGGGCAGCGTGGCTTCCTGGGTTGTTTGTCACTTTGTGCCTTGCGATAGGCCATCTGCACGAAGAGGCACAGTCTCAGGTCGGTCCCGTAGCTAATACTGATTTAAGCTGCCAGACTTACTCGGCTCGCTCAAGCTGAAATCAATGTCGTAGATCCCATTGCGCGAAAGGGGTTTCGGTTCAAAGGCAAGTGTCGTGTGTACACCGAAGGGTCTGAGTTTGAGAGGTTGGTTGCGTTTCTACGGTCCAAGGGGGCCAAGAGTCGTATCCGGTCGGTGATTGTGATGACGGTTGAACGAGCCCTCCCATTAGTTTCCCCGGTGTACGACACAGGGGCGACTGAACACGAAGTGCGAAAACAGCAAATGAAGCGTCTGCACGAGCTGAACAAGGACCTGTCCAATGACGCCTAACCCACCGCGCCACCGCATCGCGGCCACGTTGGGACTCTGCTAAACCTGAAAAGCTTCGGCTTGGCCGCTCGCGGTGCGCGGAAGCGTTAGACGGCTCAAGATACGGGATGCTCGATCCCGCTGATGACCTACTGCGGCTAGGAGCGGACAACATTTGCACAGACAAGAGGAGGCCCACCGATGAACGTTGACACAAACGCTTCCCCGCGATCTTTCGGCGCTGACTTCGATCTGTTGAGCGAGGCCTATCTGGCCGACCCCTATCCCTTCCTGACTGCAGCGCGAGAGGCCGCGCCTGCCTTCTACTGCGACGCGATCGACCATTGGATCGTGACGCGTTATCACGACATCCGGCACATCTTTCGGACGCCAGCGCTGTTTTCCGCGGCCAATGCCAATTCGCCACTGCGCCCGCCCTGTCCGATGGCGGCCAAAGCGCTTGAGGACGGTGGCTTCCGCGCGGTCCCGACCCTCGCCAATGTCGATCCGCCGGCGCATACGCGCGTCCGCAAGCTCGCCAACATCGCCTTCACGCCGAAGCGGGTGGCGGAGATGGAGGGGTTCATTCGTGATCTCGTCATCCGCTTCTGCACCGAGCGCTTCCGTGCCGGACGTGCCGACATGGTGCGCGACCTCGCCTGGGAACTCCCCGTCCTCGTGCTCTTTCGTATCTTGGGGGTCCC